>JAFUQW010000037.1 GCA_017472115.1 Bacteroidales bacterium
ATGATACCCTCAAGCTTCTCTCCTGATGCATCGACCATAAGGAAGCCGAGACCCTTGTTGGAGAGCATAAGAAGAGCCAGAACGATAACCATCACGGATGTCGTCCAGCTTGGAATGATCTCAAAGATCCACATGAGAGCAGCGAAAACGAAAAGAGCGATAGTACGCTGCTGGAGAACTGTAAGTCCCTCAATCCCAAAGAAAGAAGTAGGGACTGCGAGAAGGAAGATTGTGATAAGCAGCACCAATGGGAGCAGCACACAATACTTTACTGAAAATTTCTTAGTACCCATTATAATTGTTTTGTTAGAATAGTTGTCTTTTTCAAAACGGGCGCAAAGTTAACCTTTATTTATGATAAAGCAACCTTTTAAATGACAAAAGTCATTCTGAGCGAGGAGAGAAAACTTTTCACAAAGATTCTTCACTTCGTTCAGAATGACAGTATTAAAGTCCTTTATTTCGTTAAGGATGACAGCCTGAAGATTCAGGATGACAGCCTGCCGGAATCAAGGGATACGACCGGTGATTTAGATTATTCCCTGCTCAAGCATTGCCTGTGCTACTTTCATGAAGCCGGCGATGTTCGCACCCTTCACGTAGTTGATGTAGCCGTCAGGCTGGGTTCCGTACTTCACGCAAGCCTCATGGATGTTGGACATGATAGCATGGAGCTTCTCGTCAACCTCGGCAGGGCTCCAGCTGATGTGCATTGCGTTCTGGGTCATTTCAAGACCTGAAGTCGCTACACCACCGGCATTGACTGCCTTGCCAGGGGCGAACATGATGCCTGCCTTCTGGAACGCAGCGATAGCCTCCGGAGTACATCCCATGTTCGAAACCTCGGCAGCAAGCCATGTTCCGTTTGCAAGGAGTTCCTCTGCATCAGCTCCGGTGAGCTCGTTCTGGAATGCACATGGCATCGCAATGTCACACTTGATGCTCCATGCCTTCTTGCCAGGATAGAATGTAGCTGAAGGGAACTTCTCTGCGAATGGAGCGACAACGTCGTTGTTTGAAGCACGGAGCTCGAGCATATAGGCGATCTTCTCTGCATTCATTCCTTCCGGATCATAAATCGCTCCGTCCGGACCTGAAATAGCGATTACCTTTGCACCGAGTTCGGTGGCCTTTGTAGCCGCACCCCATGCCACGTTACCGAAGCCTGAAAGAGCTACAGTCTTGCCCTTGATATCCTTGCCGGCCATCTGGAGCATATGCTGAACGAAATAAACCGCACCGAATCCTGTTGCCTCCGGACGGAGAATAGAACCTCCCCAAGTGAGACCCTTTCCTGTGAGGACGCCTGTGTTGTACTGCTGGGCGAGCTTCTTGTACATACCGTACATGAAGCCGATCTCGCGTCCGCCTACTCCGATATCGCCTGCAGGTACGTCCTGGTCAGGTCCGATGATCTTCCAGAGCTCAAGCATGAATGCCTGACAGAAACGCATGATCTCGGCGTCTGACTTTCCACGTGGGTTGAAGTCAGAACCACCCTTGCCGCCACCCATAGGAAGGGTTGTGAGGGCATTCTTGAATGTCTGTTCGAAACCAAGGAACTTGAGGATAGAGAGGTTCACAGACGGGTGGAAACGCAGACCGCCCTTGTACGGACCGATTGCAGAGTTGAACTGCACACGGTAACCAGTGTTTGTCTGAACCTCACCGTTGTCGTCGATCCATGTAACCTTGAATGTAAGAATGCGCTCAGGCTCAACGATACGCTCAACGATCTTAGCTTCCTCGAACTCAGGATGCTGGTTATAGACTTCCTCTATAGACTCCAATACTTCATGTACCGCCTGGAGATACTCTTTCTCATAAGGGTACTTGGCCTGGAGTTTGGCCATCAGTTCATTAGTGTTCATGTTTTTGTGATATTTGGTTATTTTTCTTTCTATGAGATCCCCGATCGA
This sequence comes from Bacteroidales bacterium, assembly GCA_017472115.1. Next base: position 1,920 of record JAFUQW010000037.1, read on the forward strand.
GTCGGGGATGACGGTATTGCCGGGAGCGGCCATTTATTTCACTTCCCATGTGGAGCCGCTACGGAGAAGGTCGTCAACGCACTGGATCTTTGATTTTGCCTTCACTTCAGCCACCTGGTCGCGGACTCCGTCATCATAAGTGGTATCCTTCACATCACGGATGACTCCGAGAGCTACCGGAAAATCAGGATACTTCATGTCGGCCAGCATCATGTGGATGCCGACATTCTCCGAATGAGCGTCATGTACGAGTATGTCATCCTCCGTGATGCCGTTCTCACCTATCGTCACCACTCTAAGTCCCATTCCATCGAGGATGATACCCTTGTCACGATTCTTTCCGAAAATCATCTTCTCACCATGACGGAGAACAATGGTCCTGTCGGCACGATGCTCGCGGTCAGCGATGAGCTTGTGGGCTCCATCGTTGAATATCACGCAGTTGGTGAGCATCTCCATCACAGAGCAGCCATCGTGCTTTGCTGCGGCAAGCATGATTTCGGAACTGAGCTTGAGTTCTGAATCAAGGCTGCGGGCAAAGAAGGTACCCTTTGCTCCGAGCACAAGGCTTCCCGGATTGAAAGGATGCTCCACAGTTCCATATGGAGAAGTCTTGGTAATGGCTCCGAAACGGGATGTAGGAGAATACTGTCCTTTGGTCAGACCGTAGATCTGATTATTGAAAAGAATGATGTTGATGTCAACATTCCTTCTGATGGCATGAATGAAATGGTTTCCTCCGATGGCGAGCGCATCACCGTCGCCACATGCCTGCCATACGGTAAGGTCCGGATTTGCGACCTTGATACCTGTCGAAATGGCTGTGGCACGTCCGTGGATACTGTGGAAGCCGTACGTATTCATATAATAAGGAAGACGTGAAGAGCATCCGATACCGGAAACCACAACATATCTTTCCTTGCTGTAGCCCAACGTTTCAGTCACATCAGGAAGGGCTCTCTGAAGAGCTGCAAGCACTCCGTGGTCACCGCATCCCGGACACCACCTTACTTCCTGATCGCTTTTGAATTCCTTGAATGTATATCTTGGCATGTCGTTTCTTTTTAAAGGTTTCCTTTTATTGCAGCTGTAAGTTCCTGCACGAGGAACGGCTGACCCTGTACCTTATTATATTGTGCATAATCGAACTGAGGGAGTTTTCCGCGAAGGTAATTCACGAAATGTCCGCTGTTGAGCTCGCATACGAGTATCCTGTCGAACTTCGATAACACTTCTTCTGTATTCTTTGGAAGAGGAAGAATGTAGTCGAAATGTGCGAAGCTTACATCGATGCCTTCCTCGCGTACTTCCTGAACAGCGGAAAGCAGGTGTCCGTAAGTACCACCCCAGCCTACTACGAGAAGCTTTCCGCTTTCCGCTCCGTTCACCTCAAGAGCAGGGATGAAATCAGCCACCTTCTCGACCTTCTCGGCACGCTCACGCACCATCACGGCATGATTGACTGGATCTGACGAAAGGACTCCGTCATGATTCTTCTCGAGTCCGCCGACACGATGTTCACAGCCGGCCATGCCTGGCACTGCCCATTTGCGGACAAGAGTTTCAGGATCTCTCATGAAAGGCTTGTACTCTGTGTTCGGTTGTGCGAATGGAGGGACGATCTTCGGATAATCCTTCATTGAAGGGATGAGCCAAGGCTCGGATCCGTTACCGAGGAATCCTTCGGTAAGAAGAAGAACAGGCGTCATGTGCTCAAGGGCAATCTTTGCAGCATTGAATGCTGCATCGAAGCAGCCGGCCGGAGAATGAGCGGCCATCACGACCATAGGGCACTCGCCGTTACGTCCGTAGAGCGCCTGATTCAGGTCAGTCTGTTCGGTCTTGGTAGGAATACCGGTAGAAGGGCCGGCGCGCTGAACATCTACTACTACAAGAGGGAGCTCGGTCATCACTGCAAGTCCGAGAGCCTCCGACTTGAGTGAAAGACCAGGACCTGAAGTTGTAGTAACTGCAAGATTTCCCGCGAATGCTGCTCCGATTGCCGTACAGATGCCGGCAATCTCATCCTCAGCCTGCAGAGTCTTTGCTCCAAGGCTCTTATGAACAGCAAGTTCCTCCAGAATACCTGTTGCCGGAGTGATAGGATACGATCCGCAGAAAAGAGGAAGGTTAGCCTTCTCGGCAGCTGCAAGGAGTCCCCATGCCGTAGCCTGGTTACCTGTGATGTTCCTGTAGAGACCTTTAGGCTGATGAGCCGGCTCGATATTATATGTATTAGGAATTGCCTGAATGTTGGCTGCGTAGTTATAACCGTCCTGAAGCACCTTCTTGTTAGGAGCTATCATCTCCGGTTTCTTCTTTCCGAACTTGCGCTCAAGATACTGGAAGATATATTCCATCGGACGGTTGTAGATGTAACATGCCATACCGAGGGTGAACATGTTCTTGCACTTGTCGATGGTCTTCCTGTCAAGGCCGCTGTCCTTGAGGCTCTCCTCTGTAAGAGTAGTTATAGGAGCAATGATTATTGTCCTGTCCTCGATGTAAAGTTCGGCTATAGGATCGCTCTTGAGACCGGCTCTCTTAAGACCGTCCTCGTCAAACGTATCCGAGTCGATGAGCACCATGGCTGTTCTCTTCAGCCATTTTGCATTGGCCTTGAGAGCTGCAGGATTCATTGCCACGAGAAGATCGCAGAAATCACCCGGAGTAGTGATGTGTTCGCTTCCGATGTGGACCTGGAATCCGGACACACCTGACACTGTTCCGTGAGGTGCCCTGATCTCTGCAGGATAGTCCGGGAATGTTGAGAGTTCGTTACCGAAGATGGCAGACATGTCAGCAAAAAGAGACCCGGTGAGCTGCATACCGTCTCCCGAATCTCCTGCAAACCTGATTACAACATCTTTAGTATCAATAACCTTA
>JAFUQW010000038.1 GCA_017472115.1 Bacteroidales bacterium
AAGATGTGCCTCGGACGGGAATCGAACCCGTACGGACATTGCTGTCCACGGGATTTTCCTGCTACTCTTGCTTTTACACAAGCCGGCTTCATCTTTAATGTTAAGCCGTTGTAGTCTGGACTATTTCTTGACCATGCGCTGATGCGTTTAGGTCCTCCCTGTATAGTCTCTACGCCATTTATCAACGGAGGTTGAATTTAGTGAGCCATCGCCAAAGCCTGTATTTCTACAAGCGAGGTTTCTGTTTGTTAGGGGAGTTCTACTCTCAAAGTTTCCTTTGAGGCACTCTATCTGGCAGTTTTATGTTGCCATTCAAAGTCCCGCGTGTCTACCTATTCCACCACCAAGGCAATCCGGCGACAAAGATAGTCTAAAAATCGGAAATTGCAAAGTATGTCAGTCCTACCAGAACCAGGCTGCCGAGTAGCCGAGCACGAATGTGTTGAGCCAAGGCTTGTGCGGATTGAAGCTTACGGATTCGAAATCGGCGAATGCCTTGATCTTGAAGTTATTGTCGGTGATCAGGCTGAGGCCGACCCCGGCAGTGAGATCGATGCCGCCGATATGGTCTGTAGGTGCAAAAGATGTCTCGAAGTCATCAGAAGCCTTGCACAGCCATGCATAGCCTAAGCCGACACGGGTCTGAAGTTCCAGGATCTTCGCAAAATGGAAGTTCCAGTATCCTCCGGCAGTGGCTGACAGCATGTCGGAAGTGGAAGAGTCGATATAGATCAGTGAACTGGCGGAAGCTCTGGCTGTCACACCGACACCTGCAATTATAGGAATATCCGTCTGCAATCCGACGAGTGACCCTCTTTGCGGCAGTTCCCCCATATTCTTGCGTCCTTCACCTCCGATGATGAGCCTGCGTCCGAAAAGCAGCTCCGCCACATAATGCTTCTGTCTGCCGTCGTATGTCAAGGCAGGTTTTTCATACCCGTCATACAGATGCTTGTCCTTGAAGATCTTGTCGGTAATGAAATATCCCAGATGCACGGACCCGATACCGATTGCAGCTCCTGCCACCACGTCGCTCATCCAGTGCCTGTTGTTCAGAATCCTTGACACACCGGTCACGGTAGCCACAGTATAGGACCCGATGCTGAACCACGGACTTCTCCATCCATATTCCTTGTGAAGCATTGTCGCCGTCATGAAGGCTGTAGCCGTATGGCCTGAAGGAAAGGAATTGTAACGGCTGCCGTCAGGTCTGAGACGTCTCACAGAATATTTTATTCCATTTACAGTGGCAGCCATGATGCCGACAGAAAAGGCATCCGACACAAGCATTCCTGCCCATTTCGTTCTACTCTCATATCCGCAAGCCTTCATTCCGAGCATGACTGCAGCGGGAGAGTACTGCAGAATGTCGTCCCATTCATAACTCAATTCGGGAAAGAGGTCGTTGCGAAGTGTGTATATGTCTGTATCAATGTTCAGTTTCAAAGGAGTGGCGCTGCCTTCTGCAGAGAACGGCACTGCTGAAGGGGCGGAGGCAATCTGAGCCAGAGAAGAAATCTGGCAGCATATAGCAAGGACGGCTGTTATGAAAATATTTTTCATGAAAGAATATCTGACCAAATCACAAAAATACATAAATTTGCATAAATGCCGCAGAATATGAAAAAATATAAAGACAGCACCACGGGAAAACGGATTGTGGAAATCAATGACCTGAGTTATCTGCGTGACCATAACCACCGCTACAGCTGGCTGCAGAGGCATTTTCTCCATCATCGTCAGAGGCTGTCCTTGAAGAAGGCAGACATGGTGGTGGTCCCTGATGCGGAAACAGCGACGGCCGTCCATCATTATTATTTCATTCCAAAGGAAATGATCCTCATCAGACCTCGCCAACGAAAGCAAGAGTAGCCACGCTGATGCGGACCGATGGCGGGAATACGGACCGAAGGGCATGGAAACATGCTGCGGCTGTACTTCCGGTAGTGAACACATCGTCAATCAGCAGGATATGCCTGACAGAGGATAGTCCTGCATTCCTTTCGAATCCTTCGGTCTGTGCCTTGAATGCCCCGGCTACATTGGCCGCCTTCTCTTCGATTCCGAGCTTAGTCTGTGTCTTTGTCCTGCGCCTGCGTGCCAGTATCCTGCAATCCATCACGGTCTCCAATTCGGCCGCAACTCCCGCTGCTATCACCTCAGCCTGATTATATCCCCTTTGCCATTCTCTCATCCGATGCAGAGGGACGGGTATGACCAGATCGACATCCTGAAACAGTTCCGAAGAAGCAAGTTTTCGTCCTAACATGCTTCCGAAATATCTGCCGGCAGCCATATTTCCGTGATATTTCAATTGTTGAGGAATATTCTTGTAGCCGCTTTCGTCTTTATATATGAGCAGAGCCGCTGAGAATGCATATCTTTCCCGTGGCCTGGGATTCTCCAAGCAATCGTCCGGAACGGATTCTTCCAGACTCTTCTGAATCAACCGGTTGAATCTGTCCGCCATCGGATTATGCTCCATTGTCCAGAACCGTGTCAAGGGCATGTCCGCAAGACATGGCAGACATATATGATTCTCCGCTCTATGCAGTCTGTCACCGCAAACCGTACACACACGAGGCAGCAGAAAATCCGCCGCTGCTTTCATCCATGATGACAATTCTCTTTTCATGTCACAAAGGTATGCTTTCTCTGTGATGTGTGTGCCCGGTAATCATTTGTTAATCAGCGAAATAGCTCTTTAAGGGGGTGCGAAATCAAGGGGTGGGTGAAGTGTTAATTTGCTGCTGCTCAGCGATTTACTGGGCACACCTCTCGAAAAGAAGAACGGTCCGGAAAGCTCACGCCTGCCGGACCGCACGGGTTTAGGTTTTATGCAAATACGATAGTATTTTTCTGTAGAAATCGTTGCCGCCTGATGCAGACCTGCAAGTCTGGCAACTCCGGCAGCAATTGTCAGCAGTCCATGCCTCCGCAGCAGTTTACCACCTGTCCGGTCACATACCCTGACATGTCGCTTGCGAGGAAGAGAGCCACTCCGGCCACATCTTCAGGTGTACCGCCACGACGCAAAGGAATCTGCTTCTCCCATTCCTGACGCACATTCTCAGGAAGGGCTTCCGTCATGTCTGTGGCAATGAATCCCGGTGCGATACAGTTCGCACGGACTCCGCGAGGTCCCATTTCCTTTGCTATGGACTTCACCAGTCCCACGAGTCCGGCCTTCGATGCAGAGTAGTTGCATTGGCCGGCATTACCGGAAAGCCCGACTACGGATGACATGCAGATAATGCTGCCTCCTCTCTGACGTGCCATTACGGGAGTGCATGCGTGGATGAAGTTGAATGCCGATTTGAGATTGGTGGAGATCACGCTGTCCCACTGCTCTTCGCTCATTCTCATCATCAGGCCGTCACGGGTGATTCCCGCATTGTTGACAAGGATGTCTATCCTGCCGAAAGTGTCCTTGACCGAGGTCACGATGGAATGAGCATCCTCAAACGAGGCTGCATCCGAGGCAAAGCCCGCAACACGCACGCCCATAGCCTCAATCTCGGCGGTCAGCGCCTCGGCTGCAGTGTGCTGTGACCTGTAGGTGAATGCCACATCTGCCCCTTCAGATGCAAATCTCAGGGCTATGGCCCTGCCTATTCCTCTTGTCGCTCCGGTGATGAGAGCAACCTTTCCTGTAAGAAGTCCCATGATAGTCAATTTTTCTTCAAAGATAGCAAGCTCTTTCGATAAACGCGCCTTTATAGCCTGAAATCAGACATTGCCACGAGACATGCTCTTCTGAAGAACGGCTGCAAAATTATCCAACCTTCCCGAAACTGCAATATGCATTTGGCCAAAAGCACGTCGTTGTGGTCAAATGAGTCTTTATGTGGCCAAAAAAGACTATCTTTGTGCCCGATTTTTAAAAAGAACAGCCGGAAGGCATCATTAATCAATATAATATGGCAAGCGAAATAAGAAATCCTCAACTCTGGCAGGACGGCAGGCTTAAAATCGATTGGGTAAGGCATCATATGCCGCTTCTTAACGGACTCGAAGAAGAGTTCCGTCAGACCCTTCCTTTCAAAGGACTCAAGGTGGCACTCTCGGTGCACCTCGAAGCAAAGACTGCATATCTGTGCGAAGTCCTTGCTGCAGGAGGGGCTCAGATGTATGTGACAGGCAGTAATCCTCTGTCAACCCAGGATGATGTGGCGGCAGCCCTTGTGGAAGCAGGGCTCAATGTGTTTGCATGGTATGATGCTACACCGGAAGAATATGAGGCGCATATCCGAAGGGTTCTTGAAGTCGGACCGAACATCATCATAGATGACGGCGGCGACCTTGTAAACCTCATGCATACCGAATATACAGATCTGATTCCGAATGTCATCGGAGGCTGCGAGGAGACGACTACGGGTATTCTCCGTCTCGTCCAGCTCAACAAGGCCGGTGCCCTGAAGTTTCCTATGATGCTTGTAAACAATGCCGACTGCAAGCATCTCTTCGACAACCGCTACGGCACAGGCCAGTCCGTATGGGACGGCATCAACCGCACCACTAATCTCATTGTTGCCGGCAAGAATGTGGTAGTGGCCGGCTATGGCTGGTGCGGCAAGGGAGTGGCGATGCGCGCCAAGGGACTCGGTGCGGAAGTGATTGTCACTGAGGTGGATCCGATAAAGGCAATGGAGGCTGTGATGGACGGATTCAAGGTGATGAAGATGGAGCAGGCCGCTTCCGAAGGAGACATCTTCGTGACGGTGACAGGCTGTGACGGAGTCATCACAAAAGATCATTTCCTGAAGATGAAGGACGGTGCCATCTGCTGCAATGCAGGTCATTTCGACTGCGAGGTCGATGTGGCCGGACTCCGCGAGATGGCGAAGGAAGTCAAGCCGGCCCGCAGGAACATCATCGGCTATACCCTCGAAAACGGCAACAAGATCTATATCATAGCGGAAGGACGATTAGTGAACCTTGCAGCCGGTGACGGACATCCGGCAGAGATCATGGACATGTCCTTCGCGATCCAGGCGCTGAGTGCGAAATATCTCGTGGATAACCGTGACAGCGTCACCCGCGAGCTAGGCAGGATGGTCAACGACGTCCCTCTTGAGATCGATCAGGAAGTTGCCCGCCGCAAACTTGCATACTGGGGATGCGAGATCGATACCCTCACCCCGGAGCAGCACCGCTATCTCTTCGGAGAATAGGCCGGACGGACCGGAATCTACGATTTACCATAAGGCGCGGGACTCCTTTTGAGACCTGCGCCTTTATATCTCCATCCGTTCTAGTATTTCTCTTCCGGTCCATTCCTTCATCAATACTCCCTGCTCGGTGAATGCGTATGGTAGAGATGAAGAATGTTTAAGCAAATTGAACCGGTCACAATTTGTGACCAGTTCTGAAAATTCATGCTCATTCAGTCTGAACATGAATGCGTCGGGAAATCTTTCCTGATTCCTTTTTACTTGTTGGTTGAGAGTTTTTGTCTCAATCTGATATAGTTCAGCCAGATCTCTATCGATCATAACATGAATACCTCTGATAAGCAAAATGCGATTTTCGATTTTATTGTTCAATTCTATGTCCATGATTTTTAATGATTGTCTGGTGCAATGTTTTGTATTTAAATACATAATTTTTGACTTCAAACATCGCAATGCCTGATGCTTTCCCTATCAAATACGCTCTATCGATTTTATATGTCCAAAGTTCCATAAATATTAATCACAATTCAAAAAATTGTGACGAAATCCCCCTGTAACTCCGAATGTTTTTCTCTTTTTTATATGTTTTAAACAAATTTTATAGAGGCTAAAATTTAGGTAATGATATATCTGTTTGCACTTCAGAAATCATCCATTCACTGTCATGCTGAACGAAGTGAAGCATCTTTACAATAAAGATTCTTCGCTGACGCTCAGAATGACAGTTAGTGTAATCATTTATATCGTTACCAAAATT
>JAFUQW010000039.1 GCA_017472115.1 Bacteroidales bacterium
ATTGTTCTCATCGATCCTCAGCAGATGGAAGAAGAAGTACAGATGTAAGATCGAACTGGTCGAAATCACCGACTTCACGGTCCTGCAGAATGAATTCTACAATGAAAAAGGTGACAAGCTGGATTAGCTTGCCACCTTTTTCATTGTAAATATGCGCACTCATCGATTACTCTGCCAGTTTGTCAAGACATAGCTCGATGAGCCGGCGGACCTGAGGCTTGTAGTCAGGGTTGCTGGCCTTGTGATGGCGGTGAGCTATGATGCAGCATACTGTGCCGGCGTTGTGGCCAAGGTGTGCAGCGATACCTGCGATCGCCGATCCTTCCATCTCAAAGTTGGTGACCTTGAGGCCGTCGAATCTGAAGCTTTCGAACTTTTCCACCATATCCGGCATTGCAAGAGGCATCCTGAGGACACGTCCCTGAGGGCCGTAGAAACCGGATGCTGCTATGGTCATGCCCGGATAGGTGCAGTCGCGGAACTTCTCGCTCATCTTCTCGCCTGCCTTCACGAAATATGGATCGGGAAGATGCCTGTTCCAGCCGGTGTGCTGCTTGAATGCTTCCTCTATTTCAAGCATAGCGATCTTATCACGGTCTGCATACCAGTTGAGAAGGCCGTCACATCCCACTGAGATATGTGAGAACACAAAACCTCCGAGCGGAATCTCAGGCTGGATGGCTCCCGATGTGCCGATACGCAAAATGTTGAGAGTGCGGTGCTCCGGCTTCACCTCACGGGTCTCGAAATCAATATTTGCAAGAGCATCAAGCTCGTTCATCACGATGTCGATGTTGTCCGTACCGATACCTGTAGAAAGAGCTGTCATGCGTACGCCCTTGTATTTTCCCGTAACAGATACGAATTCGCGCGAAGCATGTCTGAATTCCTTATCATCGAAATATTCGGCAATCATATCGACTCTGCCGGGATCTCCGACAAGAATCACATTGTCTGCCAGTTCCTCAGGACGGAGGTGGAGATGGAATACCGATCCGTCTCCGTTGATTATAAGTTCTGATTCTGCGATTTTCATAATTGTGTTCTTTATAGTCCTCAAATATAGTTTTTTAGTTTGAATTTTCCTATTTTTGTGCCACAACAAACACAAACAACTATGTGGAGAAGCATTCAGACATTATACCTCGGCATCGCAACAGCGCTCATGGCAGCGCTTTTCTTCTGCAGATTCGCAACCATCATCGGCCCGGACGGAGCCGAAGAGACAATCAGATACTATGAAAAGACACCATATCTTGTGCTGATGATCATGACCCTGACAGCACATATCTGCTCTGTATTCAGCTACAAGTTAAGATTTCTCCAGGCACGCGTATGCATCATCACAGCCCTGCTGGCACTAGGAATGCAGGTGTGGTTCTTCATGGACTTCATGAAATTCAGACATGACATGGTGTTCTCTATCACGATGATATTCCCGCTCGTGATGACCATTCTGGATGTTATGGCCGCAAGGAATTCACTGGTTGACGAAATGACGGTATCGGCCGTCAGAAGCGTCAGAAAAATCAGGAGGCGCAGATAACGGCACTCTTATAAGAAAGGTCAGCACTTTTTGAGTGCTGACCTTTCTTTATACCAGAGCAAAGGACAGGTCGCCTTTGCAGCAAAGATTTCCCGCAACCTTGAGGACAGCTTCGCAGAAGAAGAGATTTCCCCTCTTGCTCTTGAGTCTTGCAGTCACCTCGCAAAGATCGCCCGGATAGACCGGATGCTTGAAACGCACCTTGTCTATGCCACTGTATAAAGTGACCTTGCCTACGATCTCATCTTTTACCAGAAGAGCACAGCTCTGAGCCATTATCTCACATTGGATCACTCCCGGGACTATAGGATTGCCCGGGAAATGTCCCTTGCAGAAAAACTCATCATCCTTTACCTTGTATTGCGCGTGAGCGATGCCCTGTTCATCAATATCTATTTCATCAATCAGAAGCATAGGCTCCCTGTGAGGAAGGTAATGCTTCAATTCTTCCTTGTTCATCTTCAGTCGGTTTAGGGTTTTAGTTCATCTCAAGCCTGATATTTCCTGAAGGCCACGCATCCGTTGTGTCCGCCAAAACCCAGTGAGTCGGAAATGGCTATGGTCAGCTGTGCTTCTACAGGCTTGTTCGGCGTGTAATCAAGATCGCATTCAGGCTCTATCTCATCAAGATTTGCAGTCGGAGGGACTATGCCGTTTTTCAGTGCAAGCACGGAAGCGATAGCCTCTACAGCTCCTGCTGCTCCCAGCATATGCCCCGTAGAACCTTTTGTCGAACTGATATGAGCCTTGTATGCATCTTCTCCGAGAGCCAGCTTGAATGCAGCAGTCTCGGCAACATCATTCAAGGCCGTACCGGTGCCATGGGCATTAATGTAAAGAACATCATCCGACGTGTAGCCCGCCTCATCAAGAGCCTGACTGATTGCTGCCGCCTGAGTCACTCCGTCAGGACGTGGGGCGGTCACATGGTGGGCATCACAGGTGTTGCCGTAACCGCAGACTTCGGCGATGATCTCCGCACCACGGGCCACGGCATGCTCATATTCTTCAAGTACCAGCATGCCGGCACCTTCTGCCATCACGAAACCTCCGCGGTTTGCATTAAATGGAAGGGATGCGTATTTCGGATCCTCTGAACGTGACAAAGCCTTTGCATTCGCAAATCCCGCTATACCTACAGGAATTATCGCCGCTTCAGAGCCTCCAGCAATGATGGCGTCAGCATAACCATGCTTTATCGCACGATAAGCCTCACCGATTGCATGAGTCGAAGTCGCACACGCAGTCACGACAGGAAGACAAGGACCACAGGCATTATGTCTGATTGCTATATTTCCTGCAGCGATGTTGGAAATCATGGTAGGAATGAAAAGAGGAGACACCCATCTGGCACCTTCCTTCATAAGCTTTTCTGTCTCGCGGACCATGGTCGAGAATCCTCCGATTCCGGAACCGACATATACTCCAAGCTTCATAGGATCGACGTTTCCGTCCTCAGCAGTGCTAAGCCCGGCTTCATCCATCGCCTGCTTGGCAGCCGCAACGGCAAAGACTGTGAACTTATCCTGCTTGCGGGCAAACGGAGGCTCGATTCCATAATCGGCAGGATTGAAATCCTTGACTTCACCGGCAATCTTTACCGGAAGATCGTCCGTCGGAATCGAGGTGATGAAATCAATTCCGCATACTCCGTCCAGAAGATTCTTCCAGTAATCCGCTACATTGTTTCCCACAGGCGAAATGACACCGGTGCCTGTCACAACAACTCTTCTATCCATATAGTACAAGTTTATCGTTTATCCTATTCTTTCCGATGTCCTCTTCATGACGCGTTCTGCACCAAGAATCAGATCCTCTACAATGGTTTTTGCAGGCTCGATATTCTTCACCATTCCCGCACATTCGCCTGCCATATAGCTTCCGTTCCTGTCACCTTCCTGAACGGCTTTTCTCAGAGCACCGCTTCCGAAAGCAAGAATCTCTTCCGGAGACACAGCAGGATCGGCCTCCATCTTTGCAAAAGACTTCGAGAAAGGTGTCTTAAGCGAGCGTACCGGATGCCCGAAACTCTTTCCGGTCACGATTGTAGAAATGTCGGTAGCCTTAAGTATCTTCTCTTTATAGGCCTCATGCACATTACACTCCTCTGCAGAAAGGAAGCGTGTTCCTACCTGAATCGCGTCCGCACCGAGCATGAATGCTGCTGCCGCCCCTCTGCCGTCGCAGATTCCGCCTGCAGCTATGACAGGTATCCCGACAGCATCCACAACCTGAGGGACAAGCGACATGGTATGAAGTTCGCCGACATGTCCTCCTGACTCGGCTCCTTCAGCAACCACGGCATCCGCACCGGCCGACTGCATCTTCAAGGCCAGAGCCACCGAGGCTACTACCGGAATAACCTTGATTCCTGCCTCTTTCCATGCAGCCATATACTGAGCCGGCGAACCTGCACCCGTTGTAAGTATCTTCACCCCTTCCTCGATCACCATCCGGGCAATCTCCGGAGCATTAGGGGCTTGAAGCATAATATTCACGCCGAATGGTCTGTCTGTCAATTCCTTACATTTACGGATCTCATTCCTGACAGCCTCTGTTCCGGCATTGATCGAAGATATGATTCCAAGCCCTCCGGCATTGGAAACAGCTGCCGCGAGGGATGCATCGGCCACCCAGGCCATTCCACCTTGAAATACCGGATACTCGATTCCGAGCATTTCACAAATTCTGCTTTTTATCATAATCGTATTTTTCGTATCTTACAAAGTTATCATTTTTTATCAGATGTCACAATTTTCTGTAGATCCTTCACTATCGTTCAGGATGACAGGAGGATATCGTTCGGGATGGCAGAGGCTATCGTTCAGGATGACAGGAGGATATCGTTCGGGAGGACAGAGGCTATCGTTCAGGAGGACAGCTACCATTCGAAAAGCACGGCTCCCGAAACAAATCCCGCACCGAAAGCACTCATGGCTATCAGATCACCCTTCCTGAATCTGCCGCTTCTGCTGCACTCATCGAGAAGTATCGGACAGCTTGAACTTGACGAATTGCCGTGGTCTGTCAGGTTGACAGGAAACTTGTCAGCCGGCTGTCCCAGATACTCCTGAATCGCATTAATGATACGGATATTGGCCTGATGGAGAAGATAGTGATCCACCTCGTCTGCCTGATGAGACGTCTCTTCGAGTGTTCTCGAGATATCCTTGCTTGCTGCCTTCACGGCAAATTTGAACACATCCTGTCCCTTCATCTGAAGAGGTACATTCTTTTCATCCTTTGTTATATATGGTGTCGGCTGAAGAGTCCTGAACTGCCAGAGCTTGTCTGTAGAACTTGATGCGGACAGCTTGATGCTCTTGATATTGTTTCCTGGACCAAGTACTGCAGCTCCAGCCCCATCACCGAAAAGCACACATGTGCGCCTGTCGTTCCAATCCGACATCCTCGTAGGTTCTTCGGCACATACGATCAGCACATTGCTGACACGGCCTGCCTTATAGAACGATTCGGCCACTTCCAGAGCGTGAATGAATCCTGCACAAGCACAATTCAGGTCCATACAAGGACACGAAGCTCCGATTCCCCCCTGTATGATGCAGCTGAGCTGAGGCGTGATAAATTCATTCACGACATTGGAACATATTATAAAATCCAGATCTTCTGCCTTGAGATCTGCATCTTCGAGAGCCTTTCGGGCCGCCTCTATGGCCATATCCTCCAATTTCTCATCCGAGATGACATGACGGCTCTTCACTCCTGTACGCGTCGTGATCCATTCGTCACTCGTGTCCAGAAACTCCGCCAGCATGTCATTCGTCACCACTTTCCTGGGAAGCGCACTTCCCGTTCCGATAATTTTCATATCTGTATGTTTTAACACTACTGAGGGCAAAATTAGAGGAGGGTCCAATCTTATGAAAATTAATGTGGTAATCTTGCAGATTCATTGGTGAATACCCTTGGGCTGAGCACAAGCGGTGGCGTTTTTTTGTTATTTGGGGTAAAAATTCATACATTTGTCGCAACTAAAACCGAAACAGAAGATGATTTTTAACCAGAAACTTCCCGGATATCTTCTCGGGAAATATCAGCTTATCGGCACTGTGACATTCGCTGTTCTGTTTGCAGTAGTGTTTCTGAACATATATATACCATTCTCTGATACGGCATGGTTCAGACTCGGAGGTTCGGCGCTTTTCATAAAGACACTCTTGTTCGTAGCAGCATCAATATGCCTCCTGATCGTAAGCAGAATACTTATGTACAACTCCAAGAAGCAGTTTGAAATGACATATGCCGGATACACACTATGGTGTATCATGGAGATTACCGCAATCTGCGCACTCTACACATGGATTACAAGTGACATCAGTACTCCTATGGAAGAGAGCATATGGAAAGTTTTCGGAAGGTCTCTGCTATACGGAACCATAGCTTTGGGAGTACCCTATCTGATAGCAGGAATGTATTTCGCGATCATAGACAAGAACAAGATCATCAGACTGATGAACTATGAGAATGTCGTCACTGACGAGCCTGTCAAGGCAGATTCGCAGCACAAGATCACTCTTTTCGACAACAACGGTTCCCTCAAGCTGTCTTTAAGCCTGGAGAACCTGTTCTACATCGAATCCGACGACAACTATATAAAGGTCTGGTACTCAGACAGCAAGGGCGACCTCAAGCAATATATGCTCAGATGCCGCCTCAAGACCGTCGAGGAAAGTTTCAAGGGAAGCGCTCTGGTGAGATGCCACAGGAAATATATCGTCAACATAAAGAAGGTGTCCATGCTTCACAAAGAGAGTGACGGATATTATCTTGACCTCTGCCGTGAAGAGATTCCGCCTATCGCCGTCACCAAGACCTATACTGACACCGTTTTAGGCTATTTCACCGGTGAGTCCCCTCTTCTGGAACCTATTGACTATTAAAAGCAGAGCCCGGAATATGATTCCGGGCTCTTTTGCTAATCTTCCAGTACACATCCTGTGAAGAAGAAGTCGGATGCAGCCTTTTCCTTCGAGAAGCAGTAATATGTCATTTCACATGAGGAGCATACTTCACCGTTGTGGCTGAGAGTAGCTTCTATGAATGCAAAATTACGTTTCATTTCCTTGAGATGGGCTCTGAGTTCAATTCTTACGTCCTCACCGGTAGGCACGGGATGACGATATTTCATTGTCAGTTGCGTGGTCATGCCTGCTGTCTGGAGTTTCCTGTTCACAAGCCAGCCGCCAAGTTCATCCATCAGGGTAGCCTGGATCCCGCCGTGAAGGGTCTTGAGCCATCCCTGGTAATTGTCTCCTGAATTCCAGAAGCACACTATGTCGTCACCATCCTCATAAAATTCCATCTTGAGGCCGCAAGGATTCTGCGGACAGCATGCAAAGCAGTTGTAGCCCTGCTCTTCCAGTCCGAGATACGGGTTTCTGATCTTTTTCATAATTAAAATCGTTTTTATGTGCTCCAAGGTCGTTTTGGTGGACCTTGAAGCACATTGATTATCACTACAACACCATGTGGGGCATATCGGTGTGTCTTAAGGTCAGACAAAACGACCTTGGAGCACACACTTATGGTCAATCATCATCCTCCAACAGGAAGATTTCATCAGCATGTCTTCCGAAATACCTGGCGATCTTCAGTGCGACAACAATCGAGGGCATATAGCGGCCGGTCTCAATAAAGTTGACGGTCTGTCTTGAGACACCTACAGCATCGGCCAGTTCCTGCTGGGTTATATTCTTGATGGCTCTTTCTACCTTGACGCTATTCTTCATTCTGTAACCTCCTGATCTTTATCATTTCATAATTGAACTTGCAGATATACAGGATGAAGCATACGAAAACCGATGCGAATGCAAAATACATGAACGCGAAGTCATAGACAAAGAGAATGGCAATCAGCATCACGATGGCGGTACACCAGAAACTCCAGACAAAAGACTGCATTCTTACTGCGGCCGTCATTTCATCTTCGTCCCTTTCTTTTGATAAGGCCAGAAAGACCAGAGAAATCAGAAGGCCGAGCATGCAGATCTCATTGACAGGGTCAGTCACTGTCATTCCGAACCATTGACTCGTGGCCATGAGATCCAAGGTCAGCAATGCCGGCACTTTGACTGAAAGCCACTCACATTCCCCCGGTCCCAGCAGAAGCCAGACACAGGTTGCCAGAAACGGGACAAACATAGCCATACCTATCTTTTTGAAAGCATGAGGAAGAAGATAATTCTTTTTCATAATGTGCAAATTTAGAAATTAAACATGGGAGTCGCTACGACTCCTTGTATGGAATTCCGGCAGCAAAGTTAAATATATTTTTCCAAATGTCAAGCTTATTTAACATTTTGTTTAATTTATCTGACATAAAATAATTTTTTATGCGTTTAAAATTAATTTTATAGTCTATAAAATTTGTTTAAAACCTATAGAAACAGAAAAAGTTGAAGAATCTTTTTTATGATCTGCCGGATCATATTCAATAAGTATCTATTTTCGGTCCATGAAAAACATAGACTTAAAAGACTTATTCAGCGGGAACTGCTACCATATCTGCACAAACGGCCAGGAAACACCGACTATCATTATGGACGATGAAGATTTCATGACAGCCCATAATTACCTTGCATTGGCCGGATGGAAAACCGGTGTGCCTGTTCTGGCTTATACGATTATGTCCAATCATGTACATATTCTTGTTGTCTGCAAAAACAGGGAGCAGGCCCTAAGGAATATCAGATTGTTCAAAAGACTTTATTCCACTCACCTTCTCAACAAATACGGCATTTCAAATGGACTAAAAGGTATTGAAGACAGCATATCACTGATAGACTCTATTTCATATTTCAGGAACTGTACAGCATACATATTAAGGAATGCATTGTGCGCCAGGGTCTGCAGAAGGGTAGAAGATTATCCGTGGAGCAGTTACTCATGCTACTTCAACCCATATATGAGCGACGATGCAATAAGGATAAACGACATGGGCGAGCGCAAGAAGAGAAATACCCTTAAGACACGGATGGATCTGTCACAATGCCCTTACCTCGTAAACACCAAAGGAATGATTGAAGCTAAATCATTTGTCAGATATGATATAGTGGAGAAGGCTTTCTTCAATTCCGGAAAATTCCTGCTGGCATGTCTCGGAACCTGCAACGACGCATTGATGGAATACGAGATGACATGCAAGCCACTTGTCCGCGTCAATGACACAGAACTCCTTGAAGTCATCGGAAAACTGGCTGAGAAAAAATTCAGAGGAAAACCTATCTCACAACTATCGCAATCCGAAAAATGCGCCATAATCAAGAATATCTATTTCAACAACAGGACATCGATTCCTCAGTTGAGCAGAATTTTAGGGCTGTCCAAAGAGATCATCAGACTGACTCTTAGTACATAAAATGTGCTCCAAGGTCATTTTGGGGAACCTTGGAGCACGCTTATCATCATCATAACGTCATATGAGGCATACCTGTGTGCCTGAAGGTCGGATAAAATGACCTTGGAGCACGCTAACCTGTGGATATCGGATTATTCCGCTGCCTTGAGACGCTCGGCGTTCTCTGCAATCTGGAGCTGGTCGATCACATCCTGGATGGCACCGTCCATGAATACAGGAAGGTTGTACATCGTGTAGTTGATGCGATGGTCGGTGACACGTGACTGAGGATAGTTGTAGGTACGGATCTTTGCCGAACGGTCACCACCTGCGACCATTGTCTTTCTCTTTGCTGAGATTTCAGCAAGATACTTCTCATACTCCATGTTGTAGAGACGTGTACGGAGTTCCTGAAGAGCCTTGTCGAAGTTCTTGAGCTGCGACTTCTCGTCCTGACACTGTACTACGAGACCGGTCGGGATGTGAGTAAGGCGGATTGCCGAGTAAGTCGTGTTCACCGACTGGCCTCCCGGACCTGACGAGCAGAAGGTATCCTTGCGGATATCGTTCATATTGAGCTCGATATCGAACTCGTCAGCTTCAGGAAGCACGGCAACCGAAGCGGCTGAAGTATGTACTCGGCCCTGAGTCTCGGTCTGAGGCACTCGCTGCACGCGATGCACTCCGGACTCATACTTGAGTACTCCATAGACTCCGTCACCTGAAACCTTGCAGACGATTTCCTTGAAACCGCCAGCCGCACCCTCGGCCTGGCTTGTGACTTCGAGCCTCCATCCGCGTGTCTCGACGAACTTCGAGTACATACGGAAAAGGTCGCCCGCAAAGATGGCAGCCTCATCACCACCTGAACCGCCACGGATCTCGAGGATGGCATTCTTGCTGTCCTGTGGGTCTGCAGGAATAAGGAGGATCTTGATCTTCTCCTCCCACTCGGGAAGCTTAGGCTCGATCTCCGCGATCTCCTCCTTTGCCATTTCCCTGAGGTCTTCATCCTTCTCGGTAGCAAGGATTTCCTTGGCCATCTCGTAATTCTCGAGAATCTTCTTGAACTCGTTTCCCGCCTCGATGATAGGAGTCAGTTCCTTGTACTCCTTGTTGAGCTGGACGAATTTCTTCATATCCCCGATAACTTCAGGATCTGCAAGCTGATTCTGAAGTGCCTCGTATTTCTCCTGAAGGCCTAAAACCTTCTCCAAAAGTGAATTGTCTGCCATATATGGTATTTCTTAATTTTCTTTGGTAATGATATATCTGTTTGCACTTCAGAAATCATCCATTCATTGTCATGCTGAACGAAGTGAAGCATCTTTACAATAAAGATTCTTCGCTGACGCTCAGAATGACAGTTAGTGTAATCATTTATATCGTTACCTTTTCTTTTTATGCAATCGTGCAAAGATAGTAAAAAAATCTTATGCATGAATAGTTCGGGGATTCTTCGGCTACGCTTCGCTTCGCTCAGAATGACAGAAG
>JAFUQW010000040.1 GCA_017472115.1 Bacteroidales bacterium
AATTTGACTTCCATCGGTGAGTATGCTTTTCAGAATTGCACAGGACTGGAAACAATTGATATCTCAGGAGATGTCACGACCATATCGGAACACGCATTCTCAAATTGTTCATCACTTAAGTCCTTAACCATCAATGATGGAACATCTATCATTGATCAATACGCATTCACAGATTGTACAAATCTTTCCGAAGTTTCATTGCCGAACAGTCTGACTACAATAAATACAGGAGCATTCAGTTCTTGTAAATCACTTACACAGATAACACTTCCGGAAATAACGACTTTGGGATGGGGAGTATTTTTTAATTGTGGGTTACAATCCATCGTCTTGCCAGAAAGTTTAAGTGAAATTCCTGACGAGACTTTTCAATCTTGTGATAAACTTGAATACATCAGTATTCCGGAAAGCATTGTCAGTATCGGTGAAGAGGCTTTCGATTGGTGCAAAAGTCTGAAAAGAATATATATCCCGGAAAGTGTCACAACTGTCGGCGAAAGGGCTTTCCGCGAGTGCGTAAGTCTGCAAG
The DNA here is from genome assembly GCA_017472115.1 of Bacteroidales bacterium. The sequence goes on from JAFUQW010000040.1 coordinate 530, forward strand.
AGATAAACATTCCGGAAAGTATAACTTCATTAGGAAGATCATCTTTTGAAAGGTGTGAATCACTTGAATCCATAATCATTCCGGAAAGTATAAGCATCATTTCAGACTACGCATTCGACGAATGTTATTCATTGAAAAATGTTACACTCCCGGAAAGCATAACCAGTTTAGGCACTCAGGCTTTCTATGGCTGTGCTTTCGAAAGTATAGAAATCCCGGAATCTGTCACACAGATAGGAGCCGGAACTTTTGCATATTGTGAAAACTTAAAGAATCTTACAATTCCGGAGAGCATCAATCAGATAGGATGGATGGCCTTTGAAGGATGTATCGGTCTGAAAAGCATTTCCATACCATATGGTGTAACATTGATTCAGTCATGCCTATTTAATAAATGCTCATCATTGGCTGACATTGAACTTCCTGAAAGTATCACAGAAATTAAAGGATCTGCATTTCAAGGATGCTCATCTTTGACGAGATTGACAATTCCATCAAGCGTCACAAGTATAGGGGATTATATGTTCTGCGGTTGTACATCTCTTGAAAGCCTTATTCTGAAACCGCTTAGCGTTCCGACAGGAGGCGGAGATCACCTGTTCCACAATTGTACAAACATACCTGAAATATTTGTTCCTGCCGAATCTATAGATGCATACAAAAGTGCACAATATTGGAAATCTTACAAAGACAATATTTTCGCCATCGAATAATATGGCGACAAAAATATCTTAAAAAACAGACGACAAATGATCATTTGAAATTCCGCTTGATCCGTTCACGGTCCTCAAGCGGTTTTTCATTTTTGTGATACAGTTCAATATAGACAATCCTTCTTTCTGCAGCAAAATATGCATAGACCAGTCTGAAGCCACTGTTGACTCCTTTGCCTTTAAATGAACGGCTGGCTATCTTCTTGACCTTGATCACACAAGTCTCAAGGCCTAATCCATCTATTCGGAAACTGAAATTCGGGTTCGCTTCAGGATTATGCTTCAAGACTTTGCTTAATACATCAACATCTTCCGGCAAGGTACGGTACTTTTTCGACAGATTCTTCAGATCACGCTCAAACTCCACCAACTTCTCTATCTCAATCATCGCAATCTTCATTATAAGTTCTTACCGAATAAGGTGCTTCACGATAAAAGACAAGTTCATAATCAATTTCCTGACGATCCCCAGTAGCTTTCCACGGCATATCTCCGTGAGAATATTTACTGATTTCTACTGCCGACATGCCGCAAAGCTGATCGATCACCTTGTCGATAACTTCAATCTCCGCCCCATTGAAAAGCCTTCTGTCTGATGCTACGAGAGGGAAATAGCGCTTCTGCTGATAGCCATAATATTTCACATTAAAGAATTGCAGAAGTCCGGAATCAACCATTTCCTTAAGTATATCGTTAACCTCTCTCGGTACCGGACCTTTTGCAAATTTCCTATAAGTGGCGCCTGTCAGATGTTCTTCATAGATTTCATAATAATTGAAGTCCGAAAAATACAGAAGTTTATAAAGAACGGTCTCCCCCACATTAGGCCTTCCGGCACATTTCTCCAATATATATAATATGAGATTCTTGAATTTATCCACGTTGAAAGTCGGAACCGAAATTCGGATTTCTTCCTGCTCATTATCAGATATAACATCTATTCGATGCTCATACTTAAAGTCTGCAGACATGATTTCATCAAGAGAAAAATTAAGATGCTCGGCAAAAGCAGTCAATTCCAAAGCAGTGAGATTCCTTTTGCCTAATTCTATTTGAGCTAACGAAGAACGTGACATGCCGACCTGCATAGCCAACTCTTCTTGCGAAAGTCCGGCCTGCCCTCTCATCCATGCAATTCTTTTCCCTATTTCCTTATTATCTTTATTCATAACATTATTCTCCGACTGCAAATATAATACTTTGTCTTATATTCACACATATATTTGTCTTATTTTAAAACAAAATTCTTCTGATGATTCCATATTTGGATGTCTGATTTCATAGAGAAGGAGTATTCGGTAATGAGATTTCCATGAAAAGGCACCGATTCGTGGAGAAACGGTAGTTGATGGGCGGTTTCTCCACAAAAACTGGCATCTGCGTGGAGAAACGGGGCGAGGAGAGGAAAGTTATTTCGTATATTTGTAGAAAATATGACTTTATGCAGAGAAGAGACTTTCTTAAGACGGCAGGGGTGCTGGCGGTCGGAGCTGCGGCGGCGGGCAGCGGGATCCTAAACGGGTGCACCTCGGAGCGGAGATTCAATGTCAACAGACTCGGAACGGGAGAGGGCATGAGGCTGACTTTCAGGCCATACGAGCTTGAACTCCGGCATGTGTTCACCGTTTCATCCTACTCGCGCAAGACGACGCCGGGAGTGCAGGTACAGATCGATTATGAAGGATTTACCGGATATGGTGAAGCGTCCATGCCTCCGTATCTGGGACAGACCGTCGAAAGCGTGACGACGTTCCTGCAGAAGGTGGATCTCTCGCAGTTCAAGGATCCGTTCCAACTTGAGACCATTCTCGCGTACATTGACAGTCTCTCTCCTGGAGAAGAAGCTGCCAAAGCTGCTGTCGATATTGCTCTGCACGACCTTGTCGGAAAATTTCTCGGCGCGCCATGGTGGCGGATCTGGGGTCTGGACCCGACAAAGGCTCCGGACACGACTTTCACAATCGGAATCGACACTCCGGAGGTCGTCCGCGAAAAGACCCGCGAATGTGCCGACCGCTTCAACATCCTGAAAGTCAAGGTCGGATTAGACAACGACAAGGAAATGATAAGCACCATCCGCGAGATTACAGACCTGCCTCTTGCAGTGGATGCGAACCAGGGATGGAAGGACAGGGAGCAGGCCCTCGACGAGATTTTCTGGCTCAAGGAAAACGGAGTGGTGATGGTTGAGCAGCCCATGGCTAAGGAGAGGATGGACGACAACGCATGGATCACCGAGCGCAGCCCTCTGCCGATATTCGCAGACGAATCAATACAGCGCCTGCGCGACATTCCTTCGGTGAAGGGAGCCTATCACGGAATAAACATAAAGCTGATGAAGTGCACCGGCATGCGCGAGGCCTGGAAGATGGTCAACTACGCGCGCGCCGAAGGCATGAAGGTGATGGTCGGATGCATGACCGAGACTTCATGCGCCGTATCTGCTGCCGCCCAACTTGCTCCTGCTGTAGATTTCTGCGATCTCGACGGTAACCTGCTGATTACCAACGATTTCTTCCGCGGAATGGAAGTCATCGACGGACATATCGTCCTGCCTGACCGTCCGGGAATCGGAGTGGAAAAGCTAAATGACCCTATATGAACTTGACCCGGGTAATAGAATGGGATAATTTTGCGGTACTGAACTAAATTAACGACACATGAGAAAGATTATTCTTTTTGCAGCAGTTGCCGCTACACTTGTGTGCAGCTGCGAACAGCCGGCACCTGCACCGGGACCTGAACCTGTAATTCCTACACCTCAACCGGACAGGATTCCTATCAGGCTAAGCACAGACATCTCCACCAAGGCGACAGACAACGGCTATGAGCACGGAGACAAGATCGGTGTCTATACTGTCAATTATGTAAATGACGAGGCAGGCTCTCTTGCAAATTCCGGCAACCATCTGGACAACGAGGGATTCACATTGGACGGCACGGAATGGAAGTCAGACAACGAAGTATATTGGGCTGACCAGACCACACCGGCTGATTTCTACTGCTACTATCCTTACACTGAAACTGTGGCTGACGTGGCTGCACTGAACTTCAGCGTGCAGGAAGACCAGAGCACTATAGAAGGATACAAGGCCAGCGAACTTCTCTGGGGAAAGACAGAAGGAGCGAGACCTTCGGCTGACCCTGTAAAGATAACGACAAGGCATGCACTCAGCAATGTCATCATCTATGTGGCACCGGGTAAGGGATATACCGAAGAGACTCTTGCAGCCGAGGAAATAACTGTGACCATCACAGGCGTAAAGACCACAGCCAATCTCGACCTCTCAACAGGCAAGGTAACTGCTGACGGCGACCTCAAGAACATTACTCCTTACAAGGAAAGCGGCTGGTGGAGAGCCCTCGTAGTGCCTCAGGACATCACAGGAACACAAATCATCAAAGTTGCGGTTGGTTCGGACGAATACACTCTCAGTCAGACAGTTACATTCGAGCAGAATAAACAGCACACCTGCACACTCACCATCAACAAGATAGGCGAAGGCGTGAACATCAGCATCGGAGGATGGGAAAGCGCAGACACTGATTTCGGCGGAACCCTCGACTGATCTGCAGACTGAACTGAAGTTTCCTATTAAAGACAAGATAAATGAAAGCATTAAGATATATCATAGGTGCCGCTGCGTTATCCGCTATGGCATCATGTGCTCTTGACGAACCTGCATTCGAGCCGATCGAAGGTGAAGAAGGCCTCAAGCCTATCGTCATCGCCGGAAGGATCGACCAGGAATATGCCACAAGGGCGAACGACGAAGGATTCTGCAACGGAGACGTTGTGGGAATCTATGTCGTTGACTATGACGGAGATACTCCGGGCACTCTTCAGGATGAAGGCAACCGCGCGGACAATGTGCGCTTCACATTCGACGAAGCATCATACAAATGGAATCCTGCCTACGAGATCTATTGGAAGGACAAGAAAACCCATATCGACATCTACGGATACTACCCTTGGGGCGCGCCTGAAGATGTGGAGAATTATGCATTCGAGGTGGAGAAGGACCAGCGCAGGGAGGCTGCCAACGGCCAGATGGGCGGTTACGAGGCCAGCGACTTCCTCTGGGGAAAGGCTGCCGACAACGAGCCTACAGCCGCTGTCATCCGTCTCGGATTCAACCACAAGATGGCTTCGGTGCGTGTGACCCTCGCCGAGGGTATCGGATTCGAGGAGGGAGAATGGGCTGCGGCGCAGAAGCAGGTCATCATCCTCAACACTGCACGCAAGTCGAGCATCAACCTCAAGACCGGAGTGGTGACCGCTTCCGACGAGATTGCTTCGACCGGAACCATCCCATACAAGGACGGCGACGACTACAGGGCCATCGTCGTTCCGCAGACTGTTCCTTCCGGCACTAACCTCTTGAGCGTGACCGTTGACGGAGAGTCTTATTTCCTGAAGAAGAGCGAGGATCTGGTCTATAATCCGTCAAAGCAGCACAACTTCACGATGACCGTGAACAAGAGGGCTGCAGGAGGCGGACTCGAATTCGTGCTGACTTCGGAGAGCATCACGGTGTGGGAGAACGATCCTGTGTCGCATGACGCGATTGCAAGGGAATATGTGGTCATCAACGTTCCGGAAGCAGGAACTCTCGACAAATGCATCGAGGAGGCGGGCAAGGACCTTACTAAGGTAAGGAATCTCAAGATCACAGGCCAGATCAATTCGAGGGACTTTGCGGTGATGAAGTACAGGATGATACGCCTCAGCGCTATTAATCTCAAGGAAGTCATAATTGTCGCTGGAGAAGGAGGAGACCTAGGTGAGAATATGCATTATGAGCCGAATAGGGACGAT
>JAFUQW010000041.1 GCA_017472115.1 Bacteroidales bacterium
AGTTACTGATTTTCAGGGACTTTTGCAAATAATTCCTACTATAAATCTCACTCAACCAATATTATTTTCAGGGCTCTCTGGGGCTCATGTTTAACACTATTTTTTACAGTAGCTCAACTACTGATTGGAATTAATAATGAATATAAAAATGTAAATGTTTATTTACCCAAAAGTTGTAAGATGGTATCCAGAGCGGCCCCGGCTTCTTCGATGCCGAGATCTGCAGCTGCTTCAAAATGTTTCCTCGCCTCGGTGTAATTTCCCTGAAGGGCAGCGCATACGCCTCTTGCATAGACTGCTTCCGGACTGTCGCCGGCCCTCGCTATGAAGTTTTCGGCAGATTTGAAGTCCTTCCTCTGCATAGCTACGTTAGCAGCATTGAGGTTGGCGATCTTGTCTTCTGGATACATCCTCACTGCAACGTCGAAAACTTCCTGGAAGTCAGGCGATTCCGGTTCGAGGTTTTCGGCAGCGAGATAGAACTCCTCGAGGTTCAGTTTCTGTGGCCTTGTCTTTACAAGCTCCTTTATATGCTCCACATCCGTGAAGGAATGTATCTCGTATTCAATACGGTAGTTGGTTCTACGAAGGTACGGATAGCAGTTGTTGAGGAGGAATCTGTAATCGTCAACATATCTTGACTTGATGAGCCATTCTTTTCTATCAGGCTCTTCTTCCCTGTCAATAATCTCGATGATTTCATCTTTGTGCTGGAGGTCTGATGCCACGAGATATTCCCTCAGACCTTCCCAGTTTTCTGGTTCATAGTCTGTAGCGATCAGCTTGTCCGGCATATCGTAAAGGTCAAGGACATATTTCTTTATAGCTTCAGTTCGTCCCTGAGCCAGTCTTGCATTATTCTTATATGGACTTTCTGGAGAAGCAAAACCCTTGATGTAGATTGAGGTGATGGTAATGTCATTATCCAATTTGACAGAATCTATCACGTTTTCGATCTTGGCAAGCTCTGCCTTATTGTTATGATAATCAGGATATATGGCCGTCTTTGAAACTGGATAATCGACGTATGCTACGCCTTCAACGAACCTGGCTTTCTTCTTGTCCACCTTCGGCGGCTTTATGTAAACGTATTCCGGTGTATAAATGAGATATCTGTCAAGCATACAGAAGTTTTCGTCGATGATCTTTCCGCAACATCCATATACTTTTTTCTCAAGCACGAGGTGAGCTCCCTTCATCCAATCCTCAAAAGGAACATTGGTTACGTAAGGAAGATGTTCCGGCATCTCCGAATCCCTGTAAACGGCCTCATTTTCTCCGTCCGTCATATTCCTGCTGTTGCGGACGTAATAATAGTATCTGTTCCTGCCGTAGAAGCCAAGCGGTGGAAGCGGATGGCTCAAAGTGTCTTTATTGATGACGGGAGTAAGCAGGACTGCCTCATTTGCCGACAGATCGAATTCAGAAAGATCCAGATCCATACTTGCTGTCATCATCTGGTCGTTGCGGTTCAGTTCCCCGTCATATATGACGATTCCATCCAGAACGGTCTGGGCCATAAGTGCGGCGTTGAAAGATACAGCCGCTATAAATGTAATTGCAATATGCTTCATCATAATCTCCCCTCCTAAAACAGATAAACGAAATTAATGGCCGCCTTTGTAGGGCCGAAATAATGGAAAGGAACGTCTTCTGCGAGCTTTTTTCCGCATTCGATGCACTCAAACTTATCGTTCTCCGTATAGATGTAGCCTGCCCCGATCTCGAGTTCCAGATTCCAGTGCTTGTTAAGGATAAAGGCATATCCGTATGCTATGCCTGCCCCGACCGCCCATCCTTCGTAGCGGTAGTCAGTCAGAGACGAGAAATCAGCCTTGCCGATCCGGAGATTGTTTGGAATGTTGCCGATATTATATATCCCTCCTATTCCGTGGAGTCCGAGGAAGTGTCTTGAGAATCGGTCACAAAACCAGAAACGGAATTCCGGCTGGACCATAGCGTGCTTCCACAGCATTCCGTCAGGCATAACCCACGGATTATAATTTCCCGAAAGATCAAATGTCCATTTCGGAGCAAGCCCTACTTCCGCTCCGATATTTATGGTTGCGGTAGCGTCATAAAGAATATTCGTCTTCAGGGCAAAGTCCTGAGCCTTGGACTTGCCGCAACCGATAAAGATTAAACACAACAATAATGAAATCTGATATATTCTTTTCATTTATCCAGATAGTATTTCTATGAAATCATATATTAAACAGAAGACAATACGGACGTCGATAATAGTTTTTGGGTGGTAGATGAGACAGTTTGTACCTGACGCTTACGGCAAAGTATCAATGAAGTAAAATGATAGCCGTTAAGCACCCCATAAGATACGGGGCAATACTAATTAAATGTCTGAATAACAGTAAATTCCGGTACATTTTATCGATGTCACTTTTTCTAAAAAAGGTCTTCTAACACACACATCTCTTCCCGAGAG
>JAFUQW010000042.1 GCA_017472115.1 Bacteroidales bacterium
GTTAACGCAGAGGTAGGATATGAAAACCATTATATATAATATAGGTACGTTGGCGGGAATTCTGCCGGCTGATGTGAGGAAGCTCGAAGGGGCGCAGATGAATCATGTGGAGTGTCTGCATGATGCTTATCTGGTCATTGAAGACGGGGTCATTGTTGATTTCGGGTCCGAAAGTACCGATGTTTCCGGTGATGCAGATTCAGAAACTGAATCCCTCCCACTTCGTGGGCCCCTCCCGTTCACAAGGCCACGGACGGCCATGGTTTCTGAATCCGCAGCACCGGAAACATCTCTCGAATCTGGCAACTGTGATGTGAATATTCCCACACACTCGGATACTGAATATATTGATGCCGGAGGCGGTTTCGTTATGCCTTGCTTCTGCGACAGCCACACCCATATCGTATATGCAGGATGCCGCGACGGGGAGTTCAGAGACAAGATCGCAGGACTGTCATACGAAGAGATTGCTGCACGTGGCGGAGGTATCCTGAATTCTGCAGACCTTCTTCATGAGACTTCGGAGGATGACCTGTACGAGCAGTCTATGGTGCGTGTCCGCGAAATCATGGCCATGGGAAGCGGAGCGGTTGAGATCAAGAGCGGCTACGGTCTCACTGTAGAGGATGAACTCAAGATGCTGCGTGTAATACGCCGTATAAAGGAGACTGCTCCTATTACTGTCAGGGCGAATTTCCTTGGTGCGCATGCCGTAGGGCGCGCTTACAGAGGCCGTCAGAGCGAATATGTGGATCTTATCTGCAACGAGATGCTGCCTCGAGTGGCAGAAGAAGGGCTTGCCGACTTTGTGGATGTGTTCTGCGACACCGGTTTCTTCACAGTGGAGGAAACCGACAGGATTCTCACTGAGGCTGCAAAATACGGTATCACACCTAAGATACATGCCAACGAGCTTGAGGTTTCGGGCGGAGTACAGGTGGGAGTCAAGCACGGTGCACTCTCGGTTGACCACCTTGAAAAGACTACCGATGCCGAAATCGAAACTCTCCGCGGAAGCGTCACAATGCCGACCATGCTTCCGGGATGTTCATTCTTCCTCGGACTGCCATACGGAAGGGCAAAGGAATATATCGAGGCCGGTCTGCCGGTTGCCTTGGCATCGGATTACAATCCGGGATCAAGTCCGAGCGGTAACATGCGTTTCGTGATGGCCCTCGGATGCATCAAGATGCGTCTTACCCCGGAACAGTCTTTCAACGCGTGCACAATCAATTCGGCGTATGCGATGGGAGTCAGCGATATTCTCGGTTCTATAACCGTCGGCAAGAAGGCAAACCTGATCATCACCAAGCCGGTTCCTTCACTCGCCTTCATTCCATACAGCCATCAGACCCCGATCATCGAGAGGGTGCTGCTCAATAAATAAATTACACATCGTGGTCGGGAAATTAATGTAATTCAAACTGTTACGCATTTATCCCCCACACAAGATCAGCACCCCTTGAGAACGTAACCACTTACATTCAGTTGTTGGACACAGCTGAATGTAAGTGGTTTTACGCTTCAGTAAATAACGAATAATAAGCATTTCAGTGTTGCTGACACTTCATTTCATGGAAGCGTCGGCGACGAGTTGCTTTTATAACAAGATAACTATCAACCCAATACAAAAACTCAATGTTGCTGACACTACCACAGGATGACGTGTCGGCAACGCTATAATTATTAATGACATTAATAACAGTTACATGGTGCTATAAGTTCAAGTTCAGGCGAATGTAGAAGGCGCAATTTTTATACTGCGGTAAAAATTTTGCAAAAAAATGTGTGAAAATATTGCAAGTTCGGAATAATGTTTGTAATTTTGAATCGTTAAAAATTAGAACAACAATTAAAAAGACTGCATTATGATTACCGACAGATTACAGAAAGCTATCAACGACCAGATCACTGCCGAGATGTGGTCATCACAACTTTATCTTCAGATGTCTTATTTCCTCAAGAGCCAGGGATGGGACGGATTCGGCCACTGGATGGCGCTTCAGGCAGCAGAAGAGAGAGGACATGCCACAAGCATGGCAGACTATATGACTGAAAGAGGCGGCGTTGTCAAGCTCCAGATGATCGATGTGGTTCCGGAAGGATGGGGCTCGGTGCTTGAGATTTTCGAGCATGCCTACAGCCACGAGTGCAAGGTTTCGAAGATGATAGACAGAATCGTCGGCATCGCTCAGGAAGAGAAGGACTATGCAACCGAGAACTTCTTCCGCAGATTCGTGGACGAGCAGGTGGAGGAAGAGGCTACGGCATCCGGTATAGTTGACAGACTCAAGAGAGGTGGTGACAACGGACTTCTTTTCATCGACAGCCAGCTCGGACAGAGAAAGGGCTGATAACAAGCCGGACTTAGGTCACTTATATAAATCAGGTCATGTATTTCAACGTCTGAAGCAGTCGTTGAAATACATGACCTGATATTTGATTGCATTCAGCCAGTATTTCCAGTTGTGATGTCCCGGACGGGTGTAGAATTCATGAGGAATCTTCTCCTGAAGCAGTTTCTCGTGAAGAGCGCAATTGACCTTAAAAAAGAAATCCTCGGTTCCACAATCAATTGCGACGTTCATTTCTCCGGGACGGATAAGATGCGTCATGTTGATTACGGTATTCTCCTCCCATCTCTGCGGGAACGCGTCTTTCGGGCCTAAACGTGTCGCGATATTCCAGCTGTCCGGGAATGGTCTTATGTCAACACCACCTGACAAGGCACCCATCGTACCATAGGTATCCTGATGCCTGATGGCGACATACAACGCTCCATGACCTCCCATGGAAACTCCGGAGATCGCCCTGCCCTTGCGGTCGGCTATCGTCTTGTAATTCCTGTCAACATATTCCACAAGTTCGGATGAAACAAATGTCTCATACTGATAATCGGGAGTAACTTCGCTGTCGAAATACCAGCTGTCGAATCCGCCGTCCGGCATGACGAAGATTATGTCATACTGATCGGACAGTCCGCCTACCACACCACCCTGTGCCCATTTGGTATAATCGTCACTATATCCGTGAAGCAGATAGATCACAGGAAAAGCCTCGCCTTTACTATAGCTGTCCGGCGTAATCACGGTCACCGACACGTCCTTGCCCATCTTTTCACTTCTGACATCGACAACTTCCTGTCTGAATGCGTGTGCCGCCGGACAAAGCATGAGCAGCCCTGCGACCAATCCCAAAATCTTTCTCATATACAATCAGAAACTGTTTAAATTTTTCTCCGAAAAATAATTAATTGTTGAAACTGAATAAATCTATTTGCCTGTTATGTGTCTTTTCTAAAACACATCATAATATTTCAAATGATAAAATCTTAAACAGTTTCTCAAATTTTCTTCAAATTTAATAGAAGTTTTCGAATTTCATTGATTGTCTTTGTACTTCCCGCCACAACTTTCCCATCAAAACGGGTATTCGGGAGGAGAAAGGTGGCAAGGTAAGGGAAACTATTTTGGAATGGCGCGCCTCGCTGGCATTTAAGCACTTAAATATCAACAAGTTACTGTAATTCGCTGCTGCACTTTTGCAGCAGCGAATTACAGTAACTTATTGTGTATCAGGGAGTCAGGTGCCATACGTCGTTATGCTGAATGAAGTGAAGCATACTGTGTGATTATTTTTCGGATATTTCTAAAGAAACAGGGAAAAATATCATATATTTGCAGAACGAGCCGAATTACGGTATATTATTATTTCACAATGCGGATCCGCTTAGCGGAGCAGCCTCGCGCATTCTAAGATATTACCCCCCCCCATTCGGGGCTGGTGGGGACAATCGATTTGCACTATGCGAAAACTGATTATTGCGTGTACAGCCATCATCTCTTTGGTGGTGATTCACTCATGCGTAAACCTTGACGGCGTGAACTCAAGACTCGACGACCTCGAGAACAGGGTCGTGACTCTCGAGGAATTATGCAAGGAGATGAACGGAGACATTTCATCTCTCAAGACGATAGTCAGCGCTCTGGAAGCCAATGACTACGTGACATCTGTCAAACCTGTGGAAGAGAACGGGGTTGTGACAGGCTACACAATCACATTCTCGAAAAGCGGCACCATCACGATTTTCCATGGAAAGGACGGAAAAGACGGTAAGGATGGTAAGGACGGAGAGGACGGTGTGACACCGATAATCGGAGTAAGACAGGATTCGGCAGGAGACTGGTTCTGGACATTGAACGGGGAATGGCTTCTCGACGAGGACGGCAACAAGATACGTGCAAACGGAAAGGACGGTGCTGACGGTGAAGACGGAATCGACGGTGAGGATGGCAAGGACGGAATCGACGGCACGGACGGTGAGGATGGTGCACCTGGCAAGGATGGAGCCGATGGCATCACCCCTCAGCTCAAGATAGAGGAAGGCATGTGGTATGTGTCATATGACAACGGAAGTACCTGGGAATCAGTGGGTCAGGCTACGGGAAACGATGGAAAGGACGGCGAGGACGGAACCGACGGAACTTCGATCTTCAAGAACATCGACACAAGCAATCCGGACAAGATAGTGCTTACACTTTCTGATGACACTACGATCGAAATTCCGACATGGGCTGCTTTCGAGACACTCCGGACACTCTGCGATCAGATCAACAGCAATGTGGTGGCATTGCAGACCATAGTGACTGCACTTGATGGAAGAGATTATATAATATCTGTAAGCCCTATCTCAGAGAGTGGAATTGAAGTAGGATACAGCATCAAGTTCGCGAAGTCCGGATCAGTCATGATATATCACGGCAAAGACGGCAAAGACGGTGAGAACGGCAAGGATGGTGAAGATGGTGAAGATGGCAAGGACGGTGAGGATGGCAAGGACGGAGCCGACGGAGTTCCAGGCGAAGTGCAGGTACCGGAGATAGGAGTGAAGATGGATCAGGACGGACTCTTTTACTGGACATTGAACGGAGAATGGCTTCTCGACGAAAACGGCAGCAAGGTATGTGCGTCAGGCAAGGATGGAGCCGACGGTGAGGACGGAAATGATGGAACTCCGGGAAATGACGGAGCTGACGGCATCACCCCTCAGTTCAAGATAGAGAACGGCAAATGGTTCGTTTCATACAAGAACGGTGAAGAAGGAAGCTGGACGGAGCTCGGACAGGCCACAGGATCAGACTCTTTCTTCAGCAACATCGACTGCAGCAATGCGGACTATGTGACATTCACTCTTGCTGACGGAACAGTATTCAAGATTCCTACATACGAGGCATTCGAGGCACTCCGCACGCTGTGCAACGAGATCAACACGAATGTGGATGCCCTGCAGACCATAGTGGAAGCACTCCAGGAAAATGACATGATCACCAAGGTGGAGCCTGTCGTTGAAAACGGAGTCGAGACAGGCTACAGAATCACATTCGCCAACAATGATCCTATCACCATCCTGCATGGCAAGGCCGGTGCAGACGGTGTGGCAGAAACACCTGCAATCGGAGTAAAAATCGATGAGGACGGCTTCTATTACTGGACTCTCGACGGAGAATGGCTTCTCGACGATAACGGCAACAAGGTCCGCGCGTCAGGTGAAGACGGGAATGACGGAGGTCCGGGAAATGACGGAGCTGACGGCATCACCCCTCAGTTCAAGATCGAGAACGGCAAATGGTTCGTTTCATACAAGAACGGTGAAGAAGGAAGCTGGACGGAACTCGGTCAGGCTACCGGAGATCAGGGCGACTCTTTCTTCAGGGAAGTCACCGAGACGGAAGAAGATGTGACATTCACACTTGCTGACGGCACGACATTCACCATCACCAAGACAAAGCCTTTTGACGTGACATTCGATGTCAGCGACATCAGGTTCTCGCTCGGCAATTCATACACCGTGAACTATACCATCACCGGTGCGGACGCCAGGACTTCCATCCAGCTCATGACTTCTGACGGTCTCAAGGCTAAATGGGAGCAGACGGCTCTCGAAGCGGGAGTGGCTACGGGAATAATAACAGTGACAATGCCTAAGACCATCGTGGAGCAGTCAACAGTGGCTGTGCTCGTATCGGACGGAAGAGGCAAGGTACTCATGAAAGCCATCACCTTCGTTTATGAGGGCAGTGCAAACCTCGAAGACGACACCCTCATCATCACCACAGGATCACCTCTGACAGCAGGCGCAGAAGGCGGTACCTTGACTGCAGATGTGCAGACCAACATGAACTACACCATCGAGGTAGCCGATGATTGCAAGGACTGGCTGACAGCAGGCCTTCAGACCAAGGCGCTCAGGGACGAGACCATAGAGTTCATCGTCGCGGCCAACACCGGCGGACAGAGGACAGGATTCGTATATCTGAGGGACATCTCGGACAACAGCATCATCGAGACCATCTGCATCACCCAGGAGGGAGACCCTGCCGTGCTCGCGGAAACGGTAACTTTTGCAGATCAGGACTTCAAGTCATACATACTTGCATCATATGACATCAACGGCGACGGTGAACTTCAAAAGACTGAAGCATTGAATATTGAGAGCATAGACTTGTCGAGCAAATATGCAAGTACATATGAGAGTCTTATCGGTATTGGAGATTTTGCCAATCTCGTTTCTCTTAAGACTCCGAAACAACTCTCCGCTCTGGATGTGAGCAAAAACACCAGACTTGAGGTTTTAGATTGTTCAAACACTTATATTACAAGTCTGGACCTGACTAAAAATATAGCACTTAAAGAACTTAGCTGTGGCGATACCTATTTGACGGGACTGAATCTATCCAATAATATTGATCTGACTTACTTGAATTGCAGCAGCACAGCACTCAACCTATTAGATCTCAGCAACCTTGAGAGACTCGAAGCAGTATATTGTCAATCATCGGACATCGTAACATTACGAACAAGCGGATGCACTAATCTTAGGATATTGAACTGCTCAGGAAACGCACTGATATCGTTAGACCTCAGCAGCAATGTGAAACTTACTTCTTTAGACTGCTCATCCAATTCATTGATGTCGCTTGAACTGTCAACGAATACAGATCTTTTGAATCTCAATTGCAGCAACAATTCACTTTCAAAGTTGAACCTTTCAAACAATGCGAAGATTACAGAACTCAATCTGACCCACAATCTTTTCACAGAAATAGACTTGGGTAATATTCCATTCATCAACAGCATCGATTATATAGCAAACAACACAACAGATTTCGATCTTACTATAAAGGGAACTATACTTAATCACCTTAATGTCAGAGGAAATACTCACCTAATAAATCTTGACATTACTAAAAGTACAAAGTTAATTAGTCTCTGTATTAATAACGCACTTATACAAACAGTCAATCTAAGCAACAATCCGGAACTGCAAACATTATTTTTGATGAGTTGCTGTAAAAATCTTGAAACTATTGATTTAAGAACAAATACTAAACTCAAAAAACTTTTAATTGGAGATTGGGTTTGCAATAGTGATTATATCAAGTTATTAAGAGAACTTGATTTATCTCAAAATGCTCTATTAGAGGAATTGGTAATAGTCGGTGTGACCAATCTAACTTCTTTAGACTTAAGCAATAATTCAAACTTGAACACTCTGTACCTTATTGATGATTATTCTTTATCTGAGTTGAACTTAGAAAACAATCCGTTTGTTACATCCATAAAATCTGTTTTAACTTCTGACTGTTCAGGTGGTTCTTATAAAAAAGGTCAAATCGGTCTTAACATAAGTAGCAGTACAATACCTTTGAAAATAACTTCAACATATATTGAAACAATTGATGGCTGTAACTGCAGCGGAGGATTTGATTTATCTGCACTTCCTAACTTAAAGAAATTGCGATTCACAGGGGCCAATACTTCATCACTCGATCTTAGCAAACAAGCCAAGTTAGAAACATTAGAATTCTATAATGCCAACAAACTGACTACAATTAATATCAAGTCCAATCCGTTATTAAATAAACTTGCTATACATGGAGGTACTTACATGCAATCCCTCGACCTCAGCGGCAACACAGGACTGACATATCTCAGCTGCACAGGCTCTTCGATTGCATCGATCGACCTTTCGAAGAACACAGAGCTGACTGAAGTATATCTGTCGGAGAACAAGCTGACCACACTCGATGTAAGTCCTCTGACCAAGCTGACGACATTGGATGTAAGCCCGATGGAGACTCTCCAGACCCTGTATGTGGGAACTGCCCAGAGCATCAATTACATCACTTACAACCGCAATGCCAATTACATACCGGCTGCGACAGCGATAGTAACGAAATAGCGCACCGTACCATTCATAGAGACCGCTATGATTCATCACTAAAGAGGCTGACTCGAAGTGTCATATTGACTTTTGAGTCAGCCTCTTCTCTGTCCACTTTTGCATTCCGTCAAAATCTGAAACCGACACCATACCGTTCCATAAGCCAGAACCCGAAAAATCTGTTGGTCACATAGTAAGTGTCAAGTTCTCGTGTTATAGCTTCTGTTTCATCAAGTGTCTTTGCAGCGCTCTGAACTGAACTCGCTGACTTCAGGCCATGCCTCGCAATAAAATCCGCCGAAGTGATTTCCTTAGCCTTCATATCCTTTGCGATGGCGATTATGAGCATCTTCTGGGGATTGGTCAGACTCTGCAGAGCCTCTTCATACGACCTCCTGTCCAATCTGAGAATATATTGCATGGCGTCATTGAGAACAGACAGGTCTGCTGTTTCACCTTTATCCACTGACGCGAACATTTCATTCAACAACCTCTGCACATACCAAGTATGACCTTCGAGAGCGTCATACATTCTGTTGAAACACTCTTCGCTGAGCATCTTACCCGCATCTTTGAATTTCCCGGCAGCAAACTTATAATAGGTTTCCCTCTCGATGGTCTCCAGATACAGGCTTGTACAACTCTGATAGAAAGGCTCCGAAGGGTCGTTGAAAAGTTTGTCCATCATCCTGCGTCTGCTACCTGAAAAGATGAACAGAGTCTGCCTGCATTTCTGCACATAGGTTCTCAAAAGAGCCGTAACATTCGTTTCCGGATAGCCAGCTATCTGCTGGAACTCATCGATGGCAACTACGCAGGGACGCTCGGATTTCTCAAGATACTCGAAGATTTCCTTGAGCGTCTGCTCAGGTTTCTGAACGGTACCGATCAAAATATTGAGCGTAGGTTGTCCTGTGACCGGATCAACTGTGATTCCCGTCACAAGAGATCTGACTGTAGTGATGAATCTTTCTATAACTTTCTCACCCTTACCTTTCAGCGAATCTAAGATTTCCTTGCCCATCAGACTGACCATTTCCGAGAGAGATGAGGTGCTGTACAGATCGACAAAGAATGTAGTGTAATTCCTCGATATCTCTTTTCTGCTGAAACAATGGCTTATAAGTCCTGACTTACCCATTCTGCGAATGGATTTCAATACCGTATTCCTTCCGTTCAGTATGTTGTCCACTATGACCTTGGTCTCAAACTTCCTGTCGCAAAAGTAGTCTTCAGAAATATAGTCACTGCTGATTATGAATGGGTTATTAAGTCTCATATATTCTTTTTTTTTACAAAAATAAGCTTTAAAAACAAATTATCAAAATTCAATTATTGGATTTCAATAATTGAATTTTGATAATTTGCTATATCCAAACCTATTCTGTGACTTCCTCAACAACTATGGTTTCGGTGACGGTCTCGACGACTTCCTCAACGACAGGCTCATCTTTGTCGAACCAAGGGAGCGGTGAAGGGAACTTTGCCCATGCGAAGAGGTTTACGAGCCAGAGGACGAGGATCACGAAGGCGAGGGATGAGAGGGAGATTACCCAGCGTTTCCACATAGGGATACCCTTCTTCGCGTACGGATCCTTGAGCTTGAGGGTCGGGAACTTGGCTATCTCGGTAAGGGTCTCGCCGAAAGGAATGCTTATCTTGGATGCCGCATTGACTGCCCATCCGTTGGCATTGAGCAGAGGAGCGATGTTGCGGCGGCGGAGCTTGAGCCATGCCATCACCATCGCAGGGCCCGAAATCACGAGCATCACACCGACGAAGGCAAGGATCACCTGCCACCATGAAAGGGCGAAGATACCCTTGGCAAGACTTGCCAGAGCCGAACCTATCATTCCGACAGCCATACCTAAGGCAGCGAAGATACCGGCGAACTTACCTATGTCGAAAGGCTGTGCCTCGGCAGGTTTGGCCGGTGCGGCACCTGCTGCAGGAGCTGCGGCCGGAGCTGCATTGATCTTGGCTGTCGCTTCCTTCATGATCTTGGCATCCTTGTCCGCTGCATTCTTGCTTATGAGGTTTTCAACGGCCACCGCCATCCTGCGATAAGGCGACCAGAAGGCCTGGGCTATGCTGATAGGATTGTCGATTATCTTGGTGATCACGGCATCCCACTCAAGACCGGAGTTATCATAATAGACGGCGTTCTTGCCTACAACAAGGTCTCCCACATCACCCACGGTCATTGCTGCCACGATGGAGAGTTTGCCCGGCTTGGTCTTGGTGGTGCAGTCGCAATAGATAAGATACATTCCGCTCGATGCGGCCATTGTATTGTGCTTTGCCATGTCCGCCACATGCATACAGAACTTGCAGGCCCTCTGATCGATGACCAGCGTTCCGCACTGGAAGATGGCCTTTACCGAAGTGTCCTTCGAATAGAAGTCGTGCAGGGTCACGAAGTTGCGAAGAAGCCTGTAGAAGTCACGGAACACATAGAGGAACTTGTCAACCAGAGCGATGTCATTGACTTCTCCTGCGAGGGCGGCATCCTGAGCCACGAGCGAAAGAAGGGCTTCCTTCCTGTTCTGAGACAGGAGTTCATCTATCTTTTCCATACCGAGGGCCTCGACGCAGGCTCCGGCCTTCGATCCCTTCCAGGCCGAATATGCCGAGAGTCTTTCTCCTAAGGCAGTCCAGTCGTCCTCTGTGAGAACCTTTGCGGCAGGATCTATGGCGAGGGACTTGAGGGCATTGAACTTTGCCGCCCAGGCAGGGTTGACTGCAGAAGAAAGGTCTATCTCAGCCTTGCCTGTCACGCGTGCTATAGGATATGCCGCGATGTCATCGCCCTTGGATGTGAGATTGTCGGCGCTGATGGTCTGTATGCTTGATGTCTGGACATCGAGGACCGCAGTACTCTCCGGAGAGAATGCCGCGAGTTTCGAGCGCATGAAGAAGTCCTTCACCTTGGAATCCAATGCTCCGTAGAGGTCGATGACCTTGTCGGTATCCGCACCGAAAGGAGCCTCAACCACAGCCTCCTTCCATGCCTTGTAATCAGCAAGCGCCTTGTAGAAGTTCTCGATCATTACCGCATCCACGCCTGTCGCACCGCTTCTGTCTGCAAGCCCGCCCATAGAAGCTACGGCCGCAGCGACAGCAGCCTTGTCCTGAGGATCGTCCGAAGACAGTTCCGTGATCACACCGTCACCGTTGAAACGGGTCTGTGCGAAGATGGCTGCAACATCCTTTGTGTCTGCCAGCGAGATGACATTCCCATCCTTGCCGAGATCGGAGAGTATTTCCTTTGCAGCCTTGTAGAGTTTGAGGCCGTCTGGATTTTCCCTGTCGAACTGCTCCACATCTATGCTGTCCTTGCCTTCCAGAAGCAGGTCAGGATTCCTGAGGGCCCCGGTAAGCCACTTAGACATGCAGATGACGTCGTTCACACGAAGCTTTCCGTCCGCATCACAGTCCATATAGTTCAGACTCTTTTCATCGATTTCGAGTCCTTTCACCGGGCATGAAAGAACCGTCCACATCTTGGGATCAAGTTCATGAAGGTGAGCGATATCCTCACCGGTCGTGATTCTTACACGGGATGAGCCTCCGATGTTCTCGAATTCCCATTTATACTTTTCTTCGTTGTTGAATAGTGCCATGATCGTATAAGGTTATAAATCTCTCAAAAATACTAATAATTTCCGAAAGACAGGATGGGTAACCTTATTTTTCTTCGATGCGGAGGATGCCGTCACGGGTCATGACCACCCTGAAACGGCGGTATTCGGTCTGGGCGGCATGCTGAAGCTGAAAGACGATATTAAGGTAGTATATCTTCTGTACCTTCTCGACAGCGATTTCATCGTCCTCATCAAGAATGGCGACAGGTATCTCCGGGTTATCCATCTTGTAGGTGAAACGGTTGAGGTGCAGACGCATGATCTCGTTCAGACCCCTCATAGGATAGTCATCATTCTCAGCCAGCGCCTTGCCGTCGATGGTTACCCTCTTGCGATAGAGGATTATCTTCTCTTCGAATATCTTCGTGGTCTCAGCGATCCTCGCAGCACTGCTCCGCAAGGCCATGACCTCGGCAGGTATGTTTGACGACGAGATGAAATCGACACCTTCCCTGATGACTCCTATCTTCTTGCGGCCGATGGCTATGACGGCCTTGTTGTCATAGTATTTATTGCCGAGCTTATGGGCGAAATAATAGCGGAGAAGATCCTTGATACGGTCCTTGAGCATATAGCTCACGACAAGGACGATGAAAAGCGGCCAGGTGATGTTGCCGAACCTGACCTGAGTGTGCCATGCGACGGCAGTCGCGAATATCATGGCCACGCCTGCCGCTATGCTGTAATAAAGCTGCTCGATGGCCACACCGTCCTTCTTTTTCTTCAGACGGATGTAGAGGTCGCTCTCGACGAATTTCTTGAGCATGCCGTGATGATAGACCACCTGACGATTCTGCTCCTTGTCCTTGCCTACTATCCCGTAGCCGCATTTCTGCTTATATGATCTCTCATCCTTGATCAGGGCTATCAGCTGGGACTTCCTGCCGGAAAGGTCCCGGGCCTGACGGGAGGAGTCTATCTTGCGGATGATTCTGATGGTCCTCATTTCCGTGACATACGAGAGGAACTCATCGACCAGACGGAAACGGCCCTGATGCGTCTCGCTCACCCGGGGCCCTGACAGAAGGGAGTAGAGAGTGCGGTATTGCAGAAGCACCTCACGCACATTGCTGATGTAACCTTCGAGAAGAGTATCGGCGTTTTCGAGAGCCTTCGCTGTGCGTATATGTCTCTCGAAATCACGGATGGAACTCTTGAAGATGGCACCGAACATCTTCAGATGGTAGTCGAATGCATCGGCTGATGCCGTATCGGAAGTCTTTGCCAGATCCTCTATGGCACGACGGAGGGAGGTCAGTGGAAGGGCAGACGGATCGGCGATCTCCTCAAGGCTGAACACAGGAGTTATCAGGCGCACATTCGACTTGATGTCGCGGTAGAACTGTTTCTTGCCGTATGTGTCCGGATTGATGCCTATGCTGTTCGGGACAAAGAGCCACGAGTTGACGGCAAAGTCTGCAAGTCCGTCCTTGTCTTTTTCTTCAAAGCCGAACTTGAACTCCACCGAGAAGTTGTCGTGTTTCTTTGCCTGTATCGTTATCATAACAATTATGTCTTTATACAGATTTCTCCACTCCCTCTGGTCGGTCGAAATGACAACATGACATTTCTGCGAAAACACTACACTGTCATTTCGAGCGAGGCTGCAGGACGAGTCGAGAAATCTTCAACTATCAAGTCCCGAAGGGACCGGCCCGGGCAGGACTAGAATAGCCCAGGCGTATATCCTAACCAGTGGAGCACAGTCTCACCCCAGACCAGAATCATCACCCATGCGATGAGCATCATGGTGATACCGAACTTGAATGTGTCGCTCCAGCTGTAGTGATTGGTGGTATAGAGAAGCGCCGCCGGCTTGCTGTTGAACGGCAGCACATAAACATGTTCGATCAGGAGAGATACCGGGAATGAGAGGCTGAGCGGCGGAAGGCCGAACTGCTGCTCCACACCGATGGCGATAGGCACAAACACCAGCGCCCTCATGTTCTTGGACTGGAATATCAGCGCACTGAAAAGCATGAGTCCCGTAAGAAGTATGTAGAGTACGATGAAAGGTGTCTGCGCCGTAATGCCGAGGGCATCCATTCCCGCACCGACCATCACTGCAGGCAGATCGGTGGCATTGAGACCGGATCCGATTACATACGCACCTGCCGAGAAGATCATCAGATGCCATGGAATATCGACGTCGTTCCACTTGACTACACCGATTCCCGGCATCAGGGCTATGATGGCACCGATGAGGACCACAACTTCAGCAGACACTCCGTGCCAGCTTTCGGTAACCCACATCACGAGCACACCTACGAATATGGCAATTGCCTTGAACTCATCCGTAGTCATCTTGCCCATGGCATCGAGTTCCTGGCGGAGGCGTTCCATACCGCCCTCGATCTGAGGCTTCTTCTCTTCCGGCTTCAGAGGGAATATCACTTTAACGCCTATGAACCAGCCGATGAGAAGCAGGATCATAGCAAGAGGGAAAGCGGCTGCAAGCCAGTCAGAATAGATCATAGTGACTGAGCTGTATGCACCCGTAAGGAGCGATATCGCAAGAAGGTTGGCGCCTGAGCCGGTCATGAAGGCGCTCGCACCTATATTGATCTGGAACAAGTTCTGGAGCACAAGGTTGCGTCCGAAATTGTTGCGGTTGCCCTGGCTTGCTCCGAAGATCGCCGCCACTACCATGAATATAGGAAGAAGGATGGTAGCCTTCACCGTGGTGGCAGAAATGAACATAGATAGGACCACATTGATGACAAGAAAACTGAAGAATATGCCTGAGGCGCTCTTTCCGAACTTCAGCACGAACCAGAGGGCAAATCTCTTCGCGACCCTTGTCTTGACAAGCATACTTGCGAGAACGAATGACAATATATTAAGCCACATTACCGGGTGTCCGAGCTGTGCGAATGCATCCTTCTGCGTGGTCACTCCGCAAAGGATCACGGCCATGATCACCATCAGCGATGTCAGGTAGCTCTGTACCGCTTCCGTGATCCAGAGTACGATGGATGCACAAAATATGGCAAGCATGGCATAGCAGGCCCTTATGAAGGCTGCTTCACCGATGACTGCAAGCCTTGCCTGCGCCTTGGAAGAAAGTCCCGAGAAGTCGAGGTTATCGAAAAGCGGGATATCGATCACCCAATATATGAGGATGAATACAAGGGCCGCTATAGGGCCGCCGAGACGGGCCATCCATTTTTCGAATCCGGATTTCTCCATCTTCGGAAGCTTCTCCACCTTATAGTTGTTCATGTCCAGCGGGTCAAAGACCTGCTCCTGTTCAAGTTCAGTATTCTTATCGGTCATAGTTGTTGGTTTTAAAGATCCCCGGTCAAGCCGGGGATGACTGTTGCGTCATTGCCGGCTTGACCGGCAATCTCAAATTATTTCACCCAGTTCTTATATGGGTTCTTCATAAGCATAGAGTTGTAGTACTTCACATCTCCGGTAACCTCCTCACCGAGCCACTCAGGCTTAGCAAAAGCCTCGTCCTCGGAAGAAAGCTCGACCTCAGCCACTGTAAGGCCTTCGTTGTCACCGTAGAATTCGTCAACCTCATAAGTGTGCTCACCGGCCTCAACGAGGTAGCGTGTCTTGTCGATCACACCCGGTTCACAGATCTTGAGAAGTTCCTGCACTTCAGCTACAGGTATCTCCTTCTCCCACTCGAAACGGCTTGCACCGCTCTCAGAGCCTATACCCTTGATGGTGATGAATCCCTTCTCGCCCTTCACGCGTACACGTACCGTGCGCTCAGGAACCGAGCTGAGATAACCCTGAGTGATGCGGGTAGCCTTCTTTGCAAACGGCTTGAAGTCGCCTGCAACCAAGAATTTTCTTTCAATTTCCTGTGCCATGGTACTATTCGTTTGCAAGTGGTTTGTCTGACATTCCGATCACGCGCTTGATAGCCTGGAGGTAGTTGATGTTCTCAACGCCCTCGAGACCGCAGTCAGCGATGGTCTTCTTGATATCCTCGATTTCTGTTGACTCGGAGTTGATGGTAACTACCTTCGCACCGTTGATGAGAACGTTGCCCACCTCGCAGATGGTGTCATTCACCATATAGCCGAAACGCTGCTTGTGAACGCGTACAGCCGCGAGGTCAGGATTAGCCTTCACCATAGCGATGAACTCGTCGTAGGTGTACTCATCCTTGTCAAGAGCCGGCATCTCCACCATGAACGCAGGGAAGACCTCGTTCTCGAGAACCGCGCGGGAGATAGGGAACTCGCCCTTCATGAGAGGATTCCACTGCTCGAGACCGTCAACAGTCTGGACATATGTCTTGATGTCCATCTTTCCATTGCGGATTTTGGTGTTGTTGATGTCGTTCTTGCGTGAGATGATGTAGATCTCGTCGCTTTCGCGCTCCCATACCTTTTCAGGTACAGGAACGGAAAGACGGGCCATTCTCTTGTGTGCCTCACAGAAGCACTGTCCGAAAGAGCGGAACTCGAAGCGTGGCTTCGA
>JAFUQW010000043.1 GCA_017472115.1 Bacteroidales bacterium
GAATGCGATCACGAATGAGATGAGACCGGCATTGATTGACTCGGCACCGAGTGAAGGTCCTACGACCTGCTCCTGGATGATTGTTGCAGGTGCAGGGAGCTTACCTGACTTGAGCACGTTTGCAAGGTCCTCAGCCTCTTCGAGAGTGAAGTCACCTGTAATCTGTGAGCTACCTCCTGAAATCTCGTTCTGTACGTTAGGATAAGAGTAAACCATTCCGTCGAGAACGATGGCGATCTGCTTGCCGATGTTGTCTCTTGTCATTCTTGCCCAGATGTTTGCACCTTCGGCATTCATTGACATTGAAACCTCAGGGTTACCGCCTGTGTTGCCGTACTGGACGCGTGCGTCAGTAACCACGCCACCGTCAAGCGGAGCCTTTCCGTCACGTGAAGAAGCCTTGATTGCAACGAGCTCGAAGATGTTGTCGCCTTCGAAGAACTTTGAAGCCTTTACAGACCACATAGGCTTGAATTCAGGTGGGAACAACTGCTTGATCTGAGGCATTGCGAAATACCTGTTGATCTGCGCTGTATCTGCATAGTGTGCATAACCGATGCATGCGTTTCCTCTTGCACCAGATGGCTGGAGGATAGAGAAGAGAGGATTCTGCTTTCTGTACTCAGCCTCTGCAGCAGCATCGTCAGCGTTCTGCTGGAGTTCCTCTGCAAGAAGGTCATCGCTTTCAGTCTCTGCAGCAGGAGCAGTCTCCACTTCCTCAGCAACAGCCTGCATCTGTGCAAGTGCAGCATTTGCCTCAGCGAGATAAGCCTCGATCTCAGCATTGTCGTAAGTTGTCCAGAACTCGAGTGATGCAGTTCCCTGAAGGAGCTTTCTCACACGCTCAGGCTCCTTTACTCCAGGGAGCTCGACAAGGATACGTCCGCTGTTTCCGAGCTTCTGGATGTTCGGCTGTGTCACTCCGAAGCGGTCGATACGGTTTCTGAGGACGTTGAATGAGTTGGAGATTGCGCTCTCTGACTCACCTCTGATCACCTCGATCACCTGCTCGTCAGTTGACTCAGGGCCGATCTTGTCCCTCATTTCGTATGTTCCGAAGATCTGGGCGAGAGGCATTCCGTTAGAAGTCTCCTCCCAAGCTTCTGCGAAGAGGGTGATGAAGTCCTGGCGTGAGTTTACGCTGCGCTCCTGAGCAAGGTTGAGGGCCTGAACGAACTCTGGGGCATTGCTGTTGCCCGCAAGAGCCTTCACGAGGTCCTTGAGCTGTACCTGAAGCATCACGTTCATACCTCCCTTAAGGTCAAGACCGAGGTTGATTGACTTAGCCTGTACGTCCTTGAATGTGTAGCCGAAATAGATCTTCTCGGCTGAAATCGAATCGATGTACCTCCTGTTCTCCACCTTTACGATAGAATCGAGATAGAAGGCCTTGTCTGCCTCGGCAACCTTGTCGAAGGCAGCTGACTGCATTGCGGCCTCAGCCTTTGCTGCAGCGTATTTCTCAGCCTTGTTCTCCTGAATCTGGTTTACCAGAGTGAAAGAGAGCTGCCAGAGAGACGCGAGCAGAAGCATGATAGCCACAAATCTGATTGCACCTTTACTTTGCATAATAATTTATTGTTTTAATGATATTTGTTTCAGCTTTCCGGAGCCACATTGAAACTATATGGCATACCGACCGCAAAATAGGGCACAAATTTACGATTTTTTTCTTATAAATAAAGAAAGTGACTTCTTTTCTCGGTTGTTTATGCAATTATTTGCTAAATTTGTAGGCTGAAAAGTTTAGAAAGATGTTAAAGAAGGGTAAATTATCTATATATTTGATCTTTACGTTCGCGTGTGTATCCGGAAGCCCTGACGCTTCCGCACAGCAGTCTGAAGGATTCCTCAACAAGGGAGACAACCTGAGGGAGATGTATCGTTTCGAAGAATCTCTTTCCGTGTATAGGCAGGGGCTGGAAGCCGCTGAGCAGGAAAGCGACTCGACTATGATCCGGACCATCAAAGACCGGATCCTGATGTCTGAGAACGGAAAGAACATGACTGATTTCGTGTATTCTCCCACTGTCATAGCCAGGCATAAGTTTTCCATAGATGACTTCTTTCTTTATTATCCGTTGTCGGACAGGAGCTGGAGGGCTTTGCCTAATCAGCTTGATTCTGTCGGCGGTCATAGTTATCTCAAGGCCATGTATGCGCCGGACGGCATAGAGAGGATGTATTGGTCGGCAATCGATGAGGATGGAACGCGTAACCTTCATACAAGCGTCCTGGCTGATACTGTATGGACGGTCCCGACGCTTATAAATGAACATATTACATCTGTTTCTGACGAAATTTATCCTCTTCTTTCCGCTGACGGCAGGCATTTGTATTTTTCTTCAGCCGGACTGTATGGTATCGGAGGATATGATCTTTTTGTTTCAGACTGGAACGACGATTCACAGGAATGGTCCGAACCGGAGAATCTCGGTTTCCCGTATTCCTCACCGGCCGATGATTTCCTTTTTTATAATACTCCGGACGGAAAATATACTTTTTTTGCTTCGAACAGGGAATGTTCCAGGGATAGTGTGTGGGTTTATGTTCTTGAGTTTGACAACATGCCGGTCAGGAAAACCGTATCGGATCCTGCTCAGCTGGCTTCCATAGCTTCGCTTGAACCGGCTTCCATTCCGGAAAGGACAGGAAAGGCAAAGGTCACGACCGACATACCTGAAAATGTGGATACCAGAAGGTATATGGAAAAGATGTCCGAAGTCAGGCAGCTGAGGGATTCCATCAGTATCTATGCCTCTCTGATGGATTCCGGAGACAGCAACGCCGGAGCAAGGATCAATCTTTTACGTGATTCTCTTGACGTGTCTCTGGCAGATCTCCAGAAGATAGAAATGGATTTCCTTTTCAAAGGAGTCGTTATCGATCCGGAAAAGCTGATGGCTGAAGCCGACAGGGAAATAGTTAACGAAAAGAGCGGTTATGTCTTTGCCAGAAGGAACATGGGTGCCCCTCTGGTGATCAACATGCAGCAGCCGGAAGTCAAGTTCGATTATTCATTCAAGATTCTGGAAGAAGGACAGTTTGCCGAAGATCAGACATTGCCTTCAGGAGTAGTTTACCAGATACAGATCTTTGCGACTAAGAATAAAGCTAAAATAAAGGATCTGAAGGGTTTGAGTCCTGTGTATGAAAGCAAAGGTGCAAACGGACATCTCGTCTATCGTGTAGGTGTGTTCAGAACATATAATGATGTCCTGGCTAATCTGAATGCTGTCAAGAGGGCCGGTTTCAAGAGTGCATACATAGTTCCGTTCATAGACGGAAAGATAGTCAAGATGGCGGCAGCGAAGGCAAAAGAATCTGTTCCTGAGCAGGTTACGGTGTTTTATGAAGTAAGGATAATACCGTCCGGAGGCAGTCTGGATTCGGTCATTTCAGGTGGAATAAAGCAGCAGGCGGGTGGAAAAGACATTGCGAGAGTGCAGTCGGGAGACGGTACGGTTACGTATGTCGTAGGGCCTTTCGATGACAGGAAGGTTGCTGATGCTTTAGTTCAGTTCATCAAGACTATGGGATTGAATGATGTATCATTAAATATTGTGAAGTAGTATGGGACTTGTTATTACTTTGATTCTTGTCGGCATTGTGCTGATCATTGCGGAAATTCTCCTTATTCCCGGTGTAGGTGTAGCAGGAATACTCGGACTTCTGTCCATGGGAGGATCGTGCTGGTATGCCTTCTATGAGTTCGGCAATGTCACCGGAGGAATCGTAACCGGTGTGACTGCATTGGTGCTTGTCGCTTTTGCGGTAATCGTCCTGAGGGCTAAGACATGGAAGAGGATGACGCTTGACACCAGGATCGAGTCCAAGGTCAATCAGGTCAGCGTAGAGCTTCATGTTTCAGACAAGGGCAGGACAGTTACGAGACTTGCTCCTATGGGTTCGGCAAGATTTGATGACGAAATTGTAGAGGTGAAGGCTCTCGAGGGTATGATAGCCCCGGATGTTGAGGTCGAAATATGTATGATAGAGGACGATAAGATATATGTACGTCCTGTTTCCGAATAAATCTTAAACTTTAATATTATGGACATTATGATCATTGTTTGGATCGCCGTGGCGATTGTCGGTCTTGTCATCTTCCTTTGGTTCTTCCCTGTAACCCTCTGGTTCCAGGCGTTGATCTCAGGTGTCAGGATTTCACTTATCCAGCTTGTGCTGATGCGTTGGAGAGGAGTTTCTCCCAACACAATCGTGATGGCGATGGTGACCGGAACAAAAGCCGGCCTTACCCTCTATGCCAACGAGCTTGAAGCTCACTACCTTGCAAAGGGAGATGTTCCGAAGGTTGTGAACGCCCTTATTTCAGCTGACAAGGCTAACATTTCTCTTGATTTCAAGATGGCTGCTGCAATCGACCTTGCAGGCCGTGACGTATTCGAGGCTGTCCAGATGTCGGTCAACCCTAAGGTCATCAATACTCCGCCGGTTACAGCGGTTGCCAAGGACGGTATCCAGCTGATTGCGAAGGCACGTGTGACAGTCCGCGCCAACATCAAGCAGCTTGTCGGAGGAGCCGGTGAGGAGACAGTCCTTGCACGAGTAGGCGAGGGAATCGTTTCATCTATCGGATCGGCAGAAAGTCACAAGCTCGTGCTTGAGAATCCGGACAGCATTTCCAAGGTCGTGTTGAACAAGGGACTTGATGCAGGTACCGCATTCGAGATCCTCTCTATCGACATCGCTGATATCGACATCGGAAAGAATATCGGTGCAGTCCTTCAGATGGACCAGGCGGAGGCTGACAAGAATATCGCCCAGGCCCGTGCCGAAGAGCGTCGTGCAATGGCAGTCGCCCTTGAGCAGGAAATGAAGGCAAAGGCGCAGGAAGCTCGTGCCCGCGTGATCGAGGCAGAAGCAGAAGTGCCTCTCGCAATGGCAGAAGCGTTCCGCAACGGAAACCTCGGCATCATGGACTACTACAAGATGAAGAACATCCAGGCCGACACCGAAATGCGTGAGAATATTGCAAAGCAGTAATTCGGTCTTATAGGTAACATCGTTAGCGTCGGTACAAAATTCTTGATATTTATGTGCCGACGCTTCTTTTTTTTCTCATATCGTGCGGTTTTGCTTAGCGAAGGTACAAGAATAGGCTATTTCGTGTACCCACGCGTAACCTATTTTAAAGTTTTATTTTGCGAATCGTTAAAAACTTTATATATTTGCAGTCCCATCAGGAATGGGTCAGCTTTGGTGAGATGGGTGAGTGGCTGAAACCACCAGTTTGCTAAACTGACGTACGGGTAACCGTACCGCGGGTTCGAATCCCGCTCTCACCGCAAGAAGGAAGGCCGGATGACGAAAGTCATCCGGTTTTTATGTTCAAAAGGACCATTGAGAGCTTGCTCTCATAAGGTCCTTTTGGGCTCAACGTAAAATTCCGGTTGTTTTTTATTTTCTGTATCATCGGCACAAAGCATGCGGAGCGAGCCCTTTGGCGTAGCTCGCGCAGCTTGCTTTGAGGAGCTGGCTGTCGTTTTTGCCAGCTCCGGTGCCCTGC
>JAFUQW010000044.1 GCA_017472115.1 Bacteroidales bacterium
CGGGCTAACCCGAATTTCCAGCGGTGCAAAAATAAACTTTTTTTACGATTATACAAACTCTACAGCCGATAAAATTCTTACATTTGCTGCACAAAATATGCCTATGACAGCACTTGAGACTTTAAAGGAATATTGGGGATACGATTCGTTCCGTCCCAAACAGGAAGAGATAGTTCTTTCTGCTTTGGAAGGGAGGGATGTATTGGCCATCCTTCCCACCGGAGGAGGCAAGTCCGTATGCTTTCAGGTACCGGCCATGATGCGTGAGGGAACAGCCATTGTGGTGACTCCGCTCATTGCCCTGATGAAGGATCAGGTGCAGAATCTCAACGATAAGGGCATCAAGGCTTTATGCGTCAATGCAGGAATGAGCCGCAGAGAAGTCGATCTGACTCTCAACAATGCGGCATACGGCGATTTCAAGTTCCTTTATGTCTCTCCGGAACGCCTCGGGACCACTCTTTTCCGTCGTTATGTCCGGGAAATGAATGTCAGTTTCATCGTGGTTGATGAGGCTCACTGCATATCGCAGTGGGGTTATGACTTCCGACCTGATTATCTCCAGATAGGGGAGCTTCGCGAAATTGTAGATGCTCCTGTCATAGCACTGACGGCAACTGCAACTCCAAAGGTGGCCGAAGATATAATGGACAGGTTGGGATTCGGGGAAAGGAATCTTATAAAAAGCGGCTTTGAACGACCGAATCTTTCATATATAGTACGCCGGTGCGAGGACAAGCTCGGACAGCTGCTCAACATCTGCTGCAGTGTTGCCGGGACTGGAA
Source organism: Bacteroidales bacterium (assembly GCA_017472115.1). The sequence continues at coordinate 786 of JAFUQW010000044.1, forward strand.
TAGTCTATGTGCGCAGCCGTGCCAGGACCGAGGAACTGTCCTCATTCCTGAATGCCAACGGAGTTCAGGCCTCTTTCTATCATGCCGGTCTCGGCCCGGATTCGCGTTCGGACAGGCAGGCGCGATGGAAGTCCGGGGCGATTCGTGTGATGGTCTGTACGAATGCCTTCGGTATGGGGATTGACAAGCCGGATGTCCGTTTTGTCGTTCATTATGATGTCCCGGACAGCCCGGAAGCATATTTCCAGGAGGCAGGACGAGGCGGACGTGACGGCAAGAGGAGTTATGCGGTGCTTCTATGGAATTCATCGGATATCAAGAGGTTGCGTCAGATTGCGACAGTGTCCTTCCCGTCACTCGATTACATAGAGGACATCTATCACAAGATTCATGTCTTTTATGACATTCCTTATGACACCGGCATCGGCCGTCAGCTGAAATTCGATCTCGATGAATTCTGTCGTCATTTCAAGCTCCAGCGTCAGACGGCATATTACGCAATCGTATATATTGAAAGGACGGGACACTGGACTCTTTCTGAAGATATAGACATTTCTACGAAAGTCCGCATAATGGTGGACCGTAATGAATTGTACGATATTGAATTGGAGGATGGCCGTATGGTCGTTCTTCTGGAAGTCCTGATGCGTAAATACACGGGGCTGTTCTCATATCCGGTGCCGGTTGACGAGGATTTCGTGGCGTCCAAAGTCGGAGTTACTGTTCCCATGCTTCGTCAGCTTCTTTATAAACTGTCGCTGGATCATGTGATAAAATACATTCCGTGCGACCATGCTACAGTACTTTTCCTGCATCACGACCGTCTCAGACCGAAGAATCTGAATCTCGATCCCGAAAGGTATGAACTTCTGAAGAATTCATACAACGAGAAGATACAGAAGATGATCGATTATGTCAGTGAAGAGGAAACCTGTCGCAGCGCGTATCTTCTGGAATATTTCGGCCAGAGCGAGAGCGATGACTGCGGTACCTGCGACATCTGCAGGGCAGGGAAGAACAGCACAGGAAAAAAGGCTGCCGTTGCAGCTGATGCGGTAGCCCTTATATCGGATTTTGTGAATGTCATTATGAAAGGCAGATATACTCTTGACGAATTCCTCCGCCACTTCAATGCTCCGGATTCATCGGATCGGATGACCGCACTTCTCCGCCGTCTCATAGATGAAGGATCCGTGCCGCCACCGGAAGAATGATTTATTTCATGCCTCGTCCGTACAGATCGAATGCAATGGCCAGGTTTATCGAATACGGGTTGAATCCCTGCATCAGATTGCTGCGTGCAACGAAGATTCTTGTCTTTAATGATGTTTCTCCGTAAGTCCTGCCTCCCCACCATGGAGTGTATGTGATCGAAGCTGTTCTGAGCAGTTTCCAATTTATATCGACTCCACCGAGCAGGTGCATTCCTGTCATTGAAGTGTTTGTCTCGCTGTCTGTCTTGTGGCTGAGATTGTTCATTCCGATACCTATGATGGGAGCGAGTCTCATGAAGCCGTTGTCAATCACAGAATAACCATAGATCAGGTCTGTCTCCATACTGCTGTATTTCTTTCCTCTTGCCCATGTCACCTCGGTCTCTCTTCCGTCGATTGTTGCGATCATATCCATGTCGGCTCCGATCTTTCCGCTTCCCACACCCATGTAAAGGCTGAGCATGGATCTTTTATATGTAATGTCAAATCCAAGTGAAATTCCGTAAGTCGGTTTCAGGTACATAGATGATTTTCCTGTCATGAAGGCCGATCTGAATCCGATATGATAGCTGTAGCCCCAATTGTTCAGGTCAAATTCCGGAACAGAGTCCTCGGTTTCTTTTGCAAGCTGGCCTGCAACTTCCTGTTCATATTTCAAGATGATATCTTCTCTGTCTCCCTCCATTGTTTCCTCGCGGAGTTCCTGGAGCTTTACATTATATTTATCCCTATAGAACTTGAGTATCTCCTCATAGCTGTATTTACCGAGATTCACGTCGATTTCATTCTGCATCTCCTGTCTTGTGGCTTCGGCCATGTCAAATACAAGCTGATTATAACGCAGCAGCTTGTCTGAAATGTATTCTGTCCGTACCCATGTGGATTCTTTGTTGAGTGCAGTACGCAACTTTGTCCGTATCACCTTGAGATTTCCATATTTCTGCGTGTCAGTATATCTGTAGAATGATGTGGAAATGTTGCTTTTTTCATAACCGTCTGTATTCCTTTTGTTGAAATCATCCCAGGTAAGTCTGCCTTCGTCCCAGAATTTCATGCTTGATTCGATGCTTTGTGCAAAGGAAATGTGGGCCATTGCCATTATTAAGGCCGTTATGAGGATAGTCCGTTTCATAGTCGTTGATTTTATCGATATAAAGATTGTGGCTGACATGATTTGCTTCATGCGTTCTGCAAATATATATCAGGGGGGGGCAATATTCCAAATAATTGCTTGAAAATTATTATGATTTACTCTTTTCGTGACCTGTCACTCGATGACCAATCCGTCATAAGCCGGAAGAATCCCGTCGGGAAGTCCGGCTGCGAGTTCTTCATAACGTGGCAGCTGGTGAGAAAGGTGGGTGAGCCATGAATGTTTCGCACCGACCTTCTGTGCTACTTCTATGGCCTCTTCCAAAGAATAATGCGATATATGCTTGCCATGCTTGACGCAGTTGATCACGAAATGGTCAAGTCCTTTCAACTTTTCAAACTCCTCTTCAGGAATGTAGTTCATATCTGTGCAGTATGCGATGTCACCGAATCGGTAGCCAAGCACCGGAAGCTTGTAATGCATGCCTCTGATCGGGATTATTTCTGCCGTTCTGACTTCTTCTGCCAGATTTAAAGTGGAATAAGTATATCCTTTCCCTGATTCCCAAGACAGAACTTCAGTCGGTCCTCCGCATCGTATCGTGAATGGTCTGGAGTCGATATTGTGGACACGCCATTCCGGTGCTCCGGGATATTTCTTTTCTGCGAATGCATATGAATACTCCTTACGCAGCGACTCCTCCACATATTCCTCGCAGAAAATTTCGCTTGCACGCCTTTCCAAATAATTGAATGCACGGATGTCGTCAAGGCCGCCTGTATGATCCTTATGATTGTGGGTCAGGAGGATCGCGTCAAGATGAGTGACTCCTTCACGGAGCATCTGCTGCCTGAAGTCAGGGCCGGCATCCACAAGGATCCTCATTCCGCACCAGTCTATCAAAGCGCTGGCTCTCAGTCTTTTGTCACGAGGATCCGAGCTGCGGCATACCTCGCATCCGCAGCCTATCATCGGCACACCCTGTGACGTGCCTGTTCCCAAAAATGTCAACCTCGCCTTCTTCATACCTTTGCGTTATATATATGAAGTTTCTGTCAATTATTTCAGATGGTGCAATATATGTAGGTGACATGCCACCCCCGGCTAGGGGGTGCCTGCCGCAGGCAGGCGGGGGTCACCGGAATATATGTACCATCTGAATATTAAATAACAACATCCACTATCTTTCCGATCATCTCCGGATCATATTCCTTCGAAACCCTGATATAATTCCCCGTATATCCTTCCATCATGCCTTTTCTGTCCGTACTTTCAAAAAGCACTTTTTCCGGCACTCCCTTGTTGGACTCCAGGAACTCCTTATGGAGAATAGCACAAAGATCTTCCAGCATCTGCACTCTCTTTGACTTTATGCAGTCCTGGACCTGGTCCTTTCTTGCAGCGGCAGGAGTGCCTGCGCGACGGGAGTACGGGAATATATGGATGAAGGCAGGCTTCACAATGTCTTTCAGGAAATTGTAGGTCTCCATGAAAAGCTCCTCAGTCTCACCCGGAAATCCGACAATGACATCTATGCCGAAGAAAACCTTAGGTCCTCCCTTAACTTCGGATTTCTTTCTTATATAATCGATCTTATGCGCGAATGCTGCTGTATCATACCTGCGTCCCATTTCCCGGAGAATCGTGTCACAACCAGATTGCAGAGGGATGTGGTAGTGCGGGAGGAACTTGGTTCCGGAGGTTATCCAGTCTATCATCTCCTCGGTGAGCAGATTCGGCTCAATGGACGAGATCCTGTATCTTTCAATTCCTTCCACATCGTTCAGGGCCTTGATCAGGTCGAAGAATGTCTCGCCGCTCGAGCGTCCGAAATCTCCTGTATTGACTCCGGTGATAACAATCTCCTTTATGCCCTCTGCCGCTATGGCTTCAGCTTGAGGGATTATCTTGCTGATAGGGATGTTGCGGCTTTCACCTCGGGCGTAAGGTACTGTGCAGTAATGGCATTTGTAGTCGCATCCGTCCTGAACCTTGAGGAACGAGCGTGTCCTCTCTCCGCTCGAATATGCCGGGAAGAACGTACCGGTCCCATGTCCGCAGCATTCGTCTCCTCGCACCGCTGACAATATCGATGGAACGACCGCACTCTTCTCAGTGGCTCCGAATACTGCAGTGACCCCTTCGATTGCCTCTATCTCAGCTTTCTTGAGCTGGGCATAGCATCCTGTCACGAATATCATTGCCTCAGGATTCTGTCTGTGAAGCTTGCGGATTATGTTTCGGCTTTTCTTGTCCGAATGTTCTGTCACAGTGCATGTGTTGACAAGGAATACATCGGCTCCCTTGCTCCATGGCACCGACTCGAATCCCTCCTTTGAAAGTTCCCTTTCGTATGTGGAGGTCTCCGCATAATTCAATTTACAACCTAAAGTTATATATGATATTCTCATGTTCATTTCTTATTTATGGTACAAAGTCACTCTGGACCACTGTGCCACGCCATCGACCGGAGGTCTTTTCTTTGATACTCTTACAGAGAATGATACGAACTGCGGAAAGCGCGTCTCGATCTCCTTGACTATTCTTCCTGCAACGTTTTCCAGGAGCTCAGAAGGAATTGACATTTCATAAGAAATGATGTCATAGATGTCCGCATAATTGACTGTGTGATTGAGATTGTCGCTCTCTGCTGCAGCCGACAGGTCAAGGTCACCGCGGAAATCGACTACGAAGAGGTTACCCCTCGCTTTTTCCTGTTCAAGGCAGCCGTGATATGCCTTGAACTCCATTCCTTCAAGTTCTATTGTTCCTATGTTCTTCATGATCCGTTATGCAAGAATTAAAAACACACATGGTCGCTTGCCTATGACAAGCCCTTCCTTTTTCCATTCCGAAACTTTCTTTGTCCTGATGAATGCGTCAGGCATGGTGATGTTTGCAGCGACGCATACTTTTGTTGAGGATCCGCATACAGAAAGTATGTCGCCGAAAAGCGAATCGTTACGGTATGGGGTCTCGATCAGGATCTGAGTCTGCTTCAACTGTCCTGACACCTTCTCGAGAGTCCTCAGACGGCTTCTGCGTTCCTCGGTCTTTGCCGGAATATAGCCGCAGAACGCAAATGACTGTCCGTTCAGTCCTGAAGCCATCAGAGCGAGCATCAGAGACGAAGGCCCGACAGCCGGAACCACTTCAATCCCATGCCTGTGAGCAAGAGCCACAAGCTGCGCTCCGGGATCCGCTACGGCAGGAAGTCCAGCTTCAGAGATCAGAGCGACATCGTTTCCCTCATCAAAGAGCCTCAGATAGCTTTCTACGGTTGCCTGGTCGGTGTGCTCGTTAAGCTCATGGAACTCAAGCTCACCTATATGACCCTTAAGGCCGGCTTTAGAAAGATATCGCCTTGCTGTCCTGATCTCTTCTACGACAAATGTTCTGAATCCATGCAGGGATTCCAGTACCGGAGCCGGGATTACCTCGGAAGGTTCGTTGTCACCTAATGGTGATGGAATCAGATATAGCTTACCTTTTTCTTCTTTCATGTCTTTTGTCTTTATCCGATGCTTCGATCTTCATCTCGACCCTGCCACCGTCTATCATTGCCTTTTCTTCAGCCTGTTTTGCGGCCTGCCTTTTGGCCTTGCTTGAGAACATGTTCTTGAAGAACTGCTTCATGCTGTAGAATTCCGTCTGATAACTGAAACCGACACCGTTTCTTTGTGAATTGTCGAGATAATTGGTATATGTGTCGGCAGAGTGTGAGAACAGATTGAGCCTGAATGCTCCCGATCTGTCGAGCTTTATCTCGATGTCGAGGTCACCGACTACGTCCTGAGTACCTCCGCCGCTCGTGTTCTGTTTGTTTCCTACACTGCCATTGACAACGACCCTGTTGTTGAAAAGCTGAGTAGAGACCGCGACATCGAAAATGTCATTGCCTTTCTCATTAGGCTGATAGTTCAGACCTAAGTCAAGAGGTATGTCCAGTTTCTGGAAAATGTTGTTCAGCTGGTTTGCCATTGCCTCTGTCACGTTCGAATACAGGAGCGTAGTGTTGTTTACGATTCCGGATTGTTCGTCAGGAAGGAAACTGTTGGACAGAAGAAGCGAAAGGAACTGTTTCTGGATCTTGTCATCCGTGCTCAATGCGCTTTCAACCCTTGATTGTACCATAGGATCCAGATCCGGGATCTCGATGGAGAAACTCAGGCGCGGATTGCTTATTTTTTCCGTGATGTTGATTCCGCATTCGACAGTCCTTCTGTTGGCTACGGAAGTCGTGTCCGCTATCAGTGTCGTAAGTGAAGCCTTTGTCTTGTACAATGCGTCGATGTCGAGGGTACTCTCCATTATGTCACCGTTGAAGCGTACTGAACTTCCGTCCTGGATCTCAAAGTCTCTGCTCACCAGTCCGATAGCCACGAATTTGTAATTACCGCCCGTCAGGGTATAGTCACCATTGATTTCGAAAAGGTCTCTTCCGATTTCAAGGTCGATTATGCCGTTTCCTCTTCCTGACAGTACATTGCCGCTGGCCTTGTCTATTTCCACAAAAGCTTCCACATCCGGTTGGGCATTTACCCGGAGCCTGACGGTAAAGTCGTTTTCTGCCTCTTCCTTTCTGCTGATGTCACTGATCATCGCCTCATAAGGATCGATGAATACTTCCTTTTCTTCTTCTGTGAATTTGAGCAGATTGGTGCCTTTGCCGGCAGATGTCGCAGCCGAAACAGGAATGTGGAGCTGACCGGTCTTTGCTGTCACTGCATCTACGGAAAGTACGAGGGAATTCATCGGTCCTGTTATGGAAATGTTGCCTGTGCCGAATATGTTGCCATAGAAATCCTCGCTCTTGTCTTCATTGAGATCGATGCCTTCTATTTCATTGACGTTTATCCGGGTATTGAAGGTGAAATCCTTGAAATTGTTCCAGTTGATGCTGCCTCCGACCGTTCCGGTTCCTGTATATCTGTCTTTCAGGCTGATGTCGTCGAAATAGACTCCGTGCCTGTCGATATGGAATGAACCGTCAGCATAATATGGAACATCAGTGTATGCAATGGTAAGCATTGCGTCATTCAAGGAGGTGCCCTCGCTTGTGATGTCAAGATCATCGAAGTGTCCGTTGATGTTTACCTTGCCGGTAATGCTTCCGTCCATTTCGCTGAATATATCGCTGAGCACAGGCTGTACATATCCGACTCCGAGTCTGTCGAGCTGAGCCTCTGCATTTATCCTCTTTTCTTTCAATGCTATATTGCCGTTCAGGATTATGCTGTTCCTGCCTTCGATCTCATTGATGAGAGCTATGTCGAATCCACCTTTCTCTTCATTGAGTCTGCTTCCTATGCTTACGATTCCAAGCGGTCTGGAAGCGATATGTGTGGAGTCGCAGATCATATCTATCAATATGCCTTTTTCCGGGAGCGGGGAAGTGATTCTTGCATTTCCTGTCACAGATCCCTTTATACCGAATTTATCTCCAAGTACATTGTTGAGGATCGATATGTCGAATCTATGCAGTTCGATACCGAGAGTGTCCCGGGAGAATTCTGATGTACCACCGTTCATTCCTATGAATTCTTCTCCGGAAGAGAGTCCGAATGACTTCACTTTCATTTCATGTCCCTTGAGTGCGACGGAGGCCGGCAATATGTCCCACTTCTTGGAATTGAGATACAGGGAGGAAGGCTTTATTTCCAGATCAGTCTCAAGCATGCCGTCCTCATCTCTCGAGAATGTGCTTGACAGAATGAATTCACCTCTGTTTATAAGCTCGCTGTGGTTGTCATATGTAAATCCGATACCTAAATGATTGTCATCTGCATGAGCCTGCAAGGTGTTGTCACTGAGTTTCACTGAGGCAACCATTATTTCGTCGCACTTCAGGTCTGCATTGAAACTCTCTTCAAGATTGTCGAATCTTGCTGTCAGCCCTTTCATGTATTGTTTCCGGAATGCGATCCTTCCGGAGTTCAGTCCGGCATCAAGGAGTCCTTCTTCATTGACATTGATGTTCAGTTCAGTACCGGACTCCACATATAATCCAGGCATCGCAAAAGAAAGTATGTCGATAAGGTCATGGCATACAAACCGGAAATCATATCTGTCATTCTCCCATGTATAATCAGGATTCCTGAACATGGATGGCAATTCCTTTTTTGCAGTTATGTCAAGAATGTCTTTGAAAAAACTGCTGAAAGGCGAAGTACCATTGAATGTAGCTGATGCAAATTCTGACTTCAGGATCATCCTGTGGTCTGATCCGGAGCTATGGGAGTTCAAGATGATGTCACCGATCTCATACCTGCCGTCAGCATTTTCAAGCATTATGTCAGCTACGTCAGCATTGCCGATGACCTCTCCTTCGGAAGTGCTGGTGAAATCGGCATGTGCCTGAAGTCTGACCTTTGACAAGCCTCGTTTGTCAATATTGATTGCATTGAGATCAGCATGACCTATGTTTGCATAAAATCTGTATAGAGAATTGTGGGTCTTGGCGGACAAGGCAAAAGTTCCCTGAAACATGAAGTTGAGATTCGGGTCATTGCAGATTACCTTGCCGTCGAATGCGTCTTTTGAAATGGCTCCGGCGGCAGCTATGCTTGAATAATCATAACCGTTGAGGAAAAGCCTGTCAACAATCAGTGAGTCTATTCTGGCTTCCGGCTTTTCGGATTCATTGCCGAGTCTGGCTGAGAAACCGGTGCACAATGTAGTCCTGCCGATGAACTTCCGATCAATTATTCTTCCTATGTCCAGGTCGTCTGCAGAAATGCGTCCCGAGATGCCTATGGATCTTTCCTGTGACAGAATGTCGCTTATGCATATGTCAGCGCCGGCTTTACCGATAAGCGAAGTGATCGAGGTCTCAATGGAAAGCCTGTCGAACGGGCCGGATACGTTGCCGTTCATGGAAAACAGCAATCCTCTTGCGAATCTGCTCAGGTCAGGACTTTCGGAACGTGTCCATTTCCGTATGAATCCGCTCAAGCCTTCAGTGGTCATCAGGAAATCATTCATGCCTGCCTTGATGACTGTGCTTTCTATTTCAGGAAGGCCGATGATGCTTCCCGTCATCCTGCCGGAAAAGCCTCCGTCCGCAGACGCGATACGGAGATTGTCAAAATTGAAACCGCTTACGACGCCCCCGACCTTTCCTGACAGTGAAGCTTTCAGATCATTTCCGTATAATTGTGGGGCGAAGTACCATAAAGTCCTGAAATCCAATATGGTCCTTTCTATCTCGCTGTCAATGCGGACTTTGTCGATGAAATATTTGAATTCTTTTGAATTCTTATAGCTCATCATGAACAAAGGCATGTTTATGTCAGACCATCTGTCCTTGATGCGAAGATCAGTGAGTATGGTCTTGCCTCTTCCTACCTTGGCGCTTCCTGTCAATGATTCGCATACCCATCCGCTCTTTTCTCTGAAGTCCAGGTGATCGAGCTCACCTGACATGATTCCGGCCTTGAACTGAAGCTCACGTGCATTGATGTTGATGCCGCTGACCTGCATGTCGTTCCAGTTGATGCCTCCGTGGTACGGAATCTCTTCAGCCTTGTGGTTCTTCATGGTGAAGCACATGTTGTTGATTTCCACCTTCTTGATGTGGAAGATCTCCTTCTCGCTCCTTCTAGGCTGCTCCGGCTTCTTTATGCGGAAGATTCTTGACAGGTTTTCTGTCGTGATGTCTCCGTCACCGGCGTCTTCCTTGTTCTCGAGCACAAGTGTCATTCTGGCATCGCTTATATATGCCTTGTTAAGATGGATGCACTCCTGTCTTATCAGACCGTCCAAAGAGAAACGTGCGATGATGTATCGTGCACTGAAGAGTGTGTCAACCGGTGCCGCCTCCGGGTCATTGGGATTCATTACCGGATTCCTGTCAATGACTGCCACATTCTTCAGGATCAATGTCGTGAATGGCTTGAAATGGATTTTTTCAAAAACGATATCACCATCCAGTCTGTCTGTAAACTTCGTCACGACCTTCTCCGTGATGAAGGTCTGTACCTGTGGAAGCTGGACAGCCAGAACCCCCGCAAAGACTACGGATGCAATGGCGACCACCGTCAGCCAGAATATTTTCAGAACCCTTTTGATGACTCGAATGCGTTTAAAATGTCCAACTTGCAAAAATAATAAAAAATATCGGATAAAATCCGTATTTTTGCACCGTTGAGATAACATAAAACATGCCTTCTGCTGTCATTCCTGACGGAGCGTCAGCGGAGTCGGGGAATCTAATACATTATAGAGATGTCAGACATAATTTTAGGAATAGAATCATCCTGCGACGACACATCGGCTGCAGTCATCAAAGACGGCTATCTTTTGTCCAACGTGCTCGCAAGTCAGGATGTTCATAAAGCTTATGGCGGAGTCATTCCCGAGCTTGCCTCGAGGGCTCATCAGCTGAATATAGTACCTGTTGTGAGCGAGGCGATAAACCGCGCCGGGATAAGTCCGGAGGACATCACAGCCATTGCATTCGCCAGAGGCCCGGGACTTCTCGGATCTCTCCTTGTCGGCACATCATTCGCCAAGGGGCTGGCAATGTCCTTGAACAAGCCTCTTGTCGAGGTGAATCATCTCCAGGGCCATATCCTCGCCAATTTCATAAAGCAGTATGACGGCGAGAACCGTCAGCCGGAGTTCCCGTACCTCTGTCTGCTGGTTTCGGGAGGTAATTCCCAGATAGTGAAGGTGAAAAGTCCGCTCGAATACGAGATATTGGGCCAGACGATAGACGATGCCGTAGGAGAAGCATTCGACAAGTGTTCCAAGATGATGGGCCTCGGTTATCCGGGAGGTCCTGTAGTCGATCGTCTTGCCAAAGAAGGTGATCCTCTCAAATTTAAATTCTCAAAGCCTCATATCCCCGGATTTGACTACAGCTTCAGCGGCATCAAGACATCTCTCCTTTATTTTGTGAGAGACCGGATGGCTGAAGATCCCGAGTTTATGGAAAAGAACAAGGCCGATATATGTGCGAGCTTCCAGAAAGCATTGATAGACATACTGATGGACAAGCTGATCAAGGCTGCTAAGCATACAGGTATAAAGCAGATAACGATAGGTGGAGGAGTCTCTGCCAACAGCGGCCTCAGAGCACGTATAGAGGAAGAAGGCAGGAAGAGGGGATGGACAACATTCCTTCCGGAATTCAAGTTCACCACAGACAATGCAGCCATGATCGCCATAGCGGGATGGTTTCATTATCAGAACGGTGAGCGTGCCTCTCTTGATGTGGCTCCTGTGAGCCGTCTGGCAGAATTCTGATGATATGTCATCTCGAGCTTTCTGAGAAATCTTTATCTGTAAAATTATTGAAAATGAAAGAAATAGAAATAACCTCCAAATTAGGAAAAGAACTGACCGCCGACGAAATCCAGTCAGCAGCAATAAAGGCTCTAGGACTTTCTCCTAAGGTCAAGACTCAGGTGAAGTACCGGATAGTGAGGCGTTCGATAGATGCACGCAACGACATCCTGTACCGCTACAGGCTCGAACTTTACAAGCCTGATGAAGTGATGCCGGAATACGTGCTTGATGAATATAAAGATGTCTCGGCTGCAGAACCTGTGATCGTGATCGGTTCAGGACCGGCAGGCATGTTCGCTGCCCTCAAGCTCCTTATGCGCGGATTCAAGCCTGTCATCCTCGAAAGAGGTAAGGATGTACATAAAAGAAAGGTCGATATGGCTAAACTCTCGACAGCCGGACAGGTCAATCCTGACTCCAACTTCTGCTTCGGCGAGGGTGGAGCCGGTACTTTTTCTGACGGCAAGCTTTACACCAGATCTTCGAAAAGGGGAGACATCAGGGAGGTCCTTCACCAGCTCGTCCGTTTCGGTGCCGATCCGTCGATACTCATTGATGCACATCCTCATATAGGAAGCGACAGACTCCCGCAGATCGTGGAAAACATAAGGACATGCATAGTAGAGCATGGAGGGGAATACCATTTCGACTCCCGTGTGACTGATATCGTAAAGAAGGGAGACGGTTCATTTGATGTTGTCGCAGGAGCAGAAACATATACGGCCCGCAAGGTAATACTTGCCACAGGACATTCTGCACGTGATATTTATGAAATGTTCGACCGTAAGGGATGGGAAATCCAGGCCAAGGGGTTTGCTCTCGGAGTCCGCGTGGAGCATCCGCAGTCCCTGATCAACAAGATACAGTACCATGGAAAATACCAGCCTCACATGCCTACGGCAGAATATTCTTTCGTGACCCAGATCGAGGGCAGGGGAGTATTCTCGTTCTGCATGTGCCCGGGTGGAATATTGGTGCCGTCGGCAACTGCAGAAGGCGAACTCGTGCTTAACGGAATGTCGAATTCAAAGAGAAATTCGAAATGGGCCAATTCCGGAGTAGTCGTGCAGATAGAGCCTGAGGATTTTCCTGAATACGCGAAATTCGGACCTTTAGCACTGCTGCAGTTCCAGAAGGATGTGGAAAAGTCCATGTTCGACTATACCGGCTCGTTGAAGGCTCCTGCTCAGAGGATGATGGATTTCTGCCGCAGGATTCCTTCTTCAGGACTTCCTCAGACTTCATATCATCCCGGTGCCGTGAACGCCCCTCTGCACGAACTCCTGCCCGAGCATGTGTCTCTTCGGTTGAAATATGCCTTCCCTGAAATCGGAAACAAGAAGATGCACGGTTACTATACCAACGATGCTCTTCTCCTGGGAGTGGAGTCCAGGACATCTTCTCCGGTACGTATTCCTCGCGATCCCGAAACACTGGAACACATTCAGGTGGCTGGACTTTATCCATGCGGTGAGGGTGCAGGATATGCCGGAGGCATAGTTTCATCCGCTCTTGACGGCATCAACTGCGCCGGCAGAATATAACGCATTCATAAATATAACTGTCATTCTGAAATTTCAATTGTCATTCTGAGCAGAGCGAAGAATCTTTACTATAATCCCAATGAAAAAGTTCTTTTCAATATTCATCTTATTGTCTGTGACCTTCATGATGAGCGCACAGGACAAGACCTTGAGAATAGACTACATCTTCTCAGGTACCGACAAGACCCAGGAAATCTCTCTCGACGAAATGTCACGCTTTGACGGCTGGGCAGGCCGCAGAGTCAATATAGACAAGGTTCCGGTTAAAGGTAACGGGCAGATATTCATGAAGGATGCTTTGACGGGCGAGATGCTTTACCGTCAGAGTTTCTCCACACTTTTTCAGGAGTGGCAGACTACTGAAGAAGCTACCCGTGTGCGCAAGTCTTTCGAGAATGTATTCCTTTTGCCTATGCCGGCAGTCAAGGCCCTCGTGACTGTGGAACTGTATGGATTCAAGGGAGGGGTTTCTGCTTCCATTACCCATGAGGTAGATCCCGGAGATGTTCTCATCAGAGAGATCGATCCTCGGCCTGCTCCTCACAGATATGTTCTGAAAAGCGGTACAGCCGAAGAATGTATAGATGTAGCTATAGTGGCAGAAGGATATACACCAGAGGAGGCGGAACTTTTCTACAAAGATGCCGAGGCTGCTGTCGATGCCATTCTCGCTCACGCACCATTCGATGCCTATAAGGACAGATTCAATTTCGTAGCCATAGCCCTCCCTTCCGAGGATAGCGGAGTCAGCGTACCGGGAGAGGGTGTTTGGAAGAAAACGGCACTCGGTTCGCATTTCAATACATTCTATATGGACAGGTATCTTACGACATTGAGGCTTCGTCAGATGCACGACCGTCTTTGCGGCATTCCGTATGAGCATATAGTCATTCTTGCCAATACTGATACTTACGGAGGTGGCGGGATATATAATTCATATACTCTTACTACAGCTCATCACCCGTCTTTCAAGCCGGTGGTCGTACACGAATTCGGTCACAGCTTCGGAGCTCTTGCCGATGAGTATTATTATGACGACCAGTTTGTGGAGTATTATTATCCGGATTGTGAACCGTGGGAGCAGAATATCACGACCCTTTATGATTTTGATTCCAAATGGGATGACATGCTTCCTAAGATGGTTTCGATTCCGACAGTTCCTGTGGATGGCAATATATGGAAATCTTTCCATGAAGGAACAGACCCTGCTTCCCTTGTCGGTGTATATGAAGGTGCAGGTTATCAGTCCAAAGGAGTTTATCGTCCGTTTCCGGACTGCCGAATGAAGACAAATGCAGCAGAAGGCTTCTGCCCTGTATGTCAGAGAGCCATAGCGCGGATAATCGAATTCCAGACAGCCCAGCAATAAAATCAATAACCCTGACCACCGGTCAGGGTTATTGTATTATACGAAAAAAGGGAAAGCTTGATACATCGCACCGCTACGACCTCC
>JAFUQW010000045.1 GCA_017472115.1 Bacteroidales bacterium
ACCTTTTACGATTAAACTTATGAACAACAAGAAGAATTTCTTGAAAGAACTCCGAATCTCAATAGAGATTTGCGAGCCTGAAACTTTTGTCAAAGTCAAGGCGCACAAGCGCCTTGTCAATGGCAAAGTTGTGAAAATCCGTTCCGCGTTTTCTTCTGTTTCAGATTTTCAATGAACTATACTTGGTCCCCGGGGAGGCGGTCAGGCCTCCCCGGGAAAATATAGGGATTACAGGAGAGTAATCTTTGTACACTTGACATTGTCACCATTCAGAACGAATGTACCGCCCCACCACTGCTGAGTGAATGCCGCATCGAGCATCTCCTGAGTCAGTGTCACCTTGAGCTTGCCACCGTTGGCATCAAGGTCATACTCTGTGAACTTGCCACCTTCAGTATCATTACCTACCGAGCAATAGCTGCAATATGTAGGACCCCAGTGACCCTCTACGATCTCAAGTTTCCAAGCAGAATCAAGTGGTTCAATGTAGAAGTTGACAACCGATCCCGGCTGAGCACCAGCCTGCTGAAGCTCGAGACCTGCATCAGAAAGTGCATATGGCTGATTTGCCCAGTCGTCTGCGATCAGTTCACCTTCCCAAAGATCAACCTCCTGAGAAATCTCAGATGTGAGAGTGAGCTTGGTAAGGGTATAGTTTGCACCGGTCATCACGAGACCGCCCTGATTAACAAGCATATCGATATCGGCAGCTGTAAGCTTGATAGCATAGTATGTTGATCCCGGAGTCATCGGTATATTTCCTTCTCCCGGAGCAGCCTCAAGACCGGATGGGAGTGATGCCCAGCTTCCGTTACCGAAGCGAACCTGCCAGTAATCAGCCTCCGCAAGAGTGAAATATGCAGTCAGGACTGTACCAGGCTTGACTGTTGACCAGTCATATCCTCCCCAAGAGAGATCACTCATACCGGTCCAGTTAAGAGCTGCTTCGCCTTCCCAGATAGTCTTGATATCAAGTTCAAGACCTACCTCGATCTGAGTTGCAAGAGTCTCGGTATCACCGTCAAAGAGAAGGAAGCTGATCTTGTACATTCCGACCTTGTTCCAAGGCATGAGGAAGCGAACCTCTTCATTTGTACGTACGCTGTACTGAGTCACTTTCTCTTCTCCGATGAAGATGTTCTCGACAAGGCTGAAGTTAGAACCCTTGAGAACAACCTCCTGTCCGATATGCTGCATTGCAGGCATCTCTGTAACGATCACCTTAGAGTGATACTTCACATTCACAGCATCAGCTGCCACGACCTTGAGACCGTTTGCAAGAGTAAGCTCAAGCTTACCCGGCACAGATGTAAGGGCTGTCTTGACGGTCAGAACATCATTTGCATACTCGAATTCCTCTTTTGCACCACCGAGAGTTGCTTCTGTAACGAGATCAAGGTCAGAACCTGTAATCTTGATGTTCTCGTCACCGGCATAAAGCTCAAGCGGAGTGACAGCAGTGACCACAGGCTTCACAAGCTCGATTGCGACAGTCTCCACAGTCTTGCCGTTTGCAAGAGTGAGAACCACAGTGCCGTCCACTGCAGCTGCAGGAATGGCGAAAGTGATCTTGCTGTCAGCATAAGCGAACTCAAGAGCGGTTCCTGCAAGAGCGGCACCTGTCACAAGGTCAAGGTCCTTACCTGTCACGACAGCATTGAGACCTGCCTTGTAGCGTGTCTCGGCAGCGATAGCGACCTCGGTAGGAACCACTGTCGTATAGGCACCTGCCTTGAACTCCTTGCCAGCATATGAAGTGAGAACGACCTCACCTTCAACTACAGATGCAGGAAGAGCAAGCTTTACAGACTTATGATCCTCTGCAAGAGTGAACTCCACTTCAGTGTCAGTCACTGTAGGAGAACCGCCTTCCTCTGCTGCAGGAGTAGTAACTCTGAAAGCAGCCTTTGCAATCATGTCAAGGTATTCACCCTGAACGGTGATCTGCGCACCTGCCTTGAGCATGCCTCTGTCGGCTGCCTTCACTTTAGGGTCACCGATGGTGAGGACATCCTTTGAAGGAACATTGTTAGGAATGAGACCGTCTGGATTGTTGTTCTCGTCAACATCTCCGATAGTTACAGGACCAGTAACGGCATTTGAAGGAACGATGAACTTGAGTTCACGACGGCTCTTTGCAGTGATCTGATCACCGGTCACATACACACCGTTGTTGAGAACGATCTGCTGTACGTTATAGAGATAGTCACCCTTTACGGTAACCTCATCACCAGGCATGGCTGAAGCAGGAGTGAAAGAATCCAGAACGATACCCTCAGTGAAAGAGAGTTCGGTCATGCTCTGATAAGTCTTGCCTGTGTTGTCGATGATGACGACAGGACCTGTCACGGAAGCATCCTCCGCTCCTTCCTTAGGAGTGACTACGCGGATTTCACTGACTCTTCCTGCAGAAACCAGCTCGATTTCGGTGATAGGCTCTGCACCAGGAATCTGCACCTCGACGATCTTGTCGAGATTGCTACCCATGATTCGAAGTTCCGCTCCACGAACTACAGGGTTCGGAGCAAATGCACCAAATACCACTGCACTGTCCTCGAACTGGTCTGTCGAAAGTTCCTCAGGGGTACAAGCGGCAAGACCAATGAGAGAGCAAAGGGCAAGAAGTGCTGAAAATCTGAATATATTTTTCATAATCTTTCCCATTTAAAATTATTTAGCAGGAACTGCACGGAGGTTATCGATTCTGAAGATCGGAGTACACTCTGCTCCATTCACACCGCCTGACCAAGGCCAGATCACGAATGTTGCAAAGTCCTCAGGCTTAGAAAGAGGCACCTTGCCTGCTGTACCGTCAGCATTGTATGTAAACTCTGAGAACGGAACTGTGACTGTGATCCACTTGTCGCCTGTGTCGAATGAGCCTGTTGTCTCCCAAGGACGATAGAGTCCGCGGCATAGGTCGAGACCGCCGTCGGTAGCTGATGTATGAACGAATGTGTTGTTCTGCCAAGAATCGTTTGCTGCCCTGTCTGCGCTCGCGAAGATAAGCTGCATCGCACCGGCCATCCAAGGATTGCTTGACGGGATGTAAAGCTCGAACTTGAGGGCCATGTTCTGGAAATTGCTGAAGTCGATGATGTTGCACAGAGGCACACCTGCACCATCTGTAATACCCATAGGGTTACCGTCCCATCTACCGCACCAGAAGTCGATCTTGAAGTCCTCGTTCCATGCTCCGTCCGGAGACATCGCTGTAGCACTCTTAAGTTCCACATAGTTACCCATGATACCGCCTTCAGAGCTGTATGTACCGCTGAAGTTCCATCCCTGAGGAACTACGCCATGAGTGCTGCTGGAATTGTTAGGACCGTCGAAGTCTGTGATCAGACCGCCGCAGAAGTCATAGTATGAGAATGGTGAACGAGCAAGACCTGACTCGGTAGAGAGCTTGATCTTACCAGGCTTTGCACCCTCCGGAATAGTGAAGGTGATCTCAGTCATGGATACGCTCTTGAATGTTTTAACCTCTGCACCATTACCGTCCTCGAATGTGAGGGTCATAGGCTCCGCAAAGTAGTTACCATAGATCGTAACGTCTGTTCCAGGCTTCTGGAACTCGCATGACATTGCCTTGAGCTGAGGAGCCGGCATCATGACCTTGAAGTCAACGGTCACAGTGTCCTGCGCCTTAGTGATCATATAGACCTTGTCTGTCTTGACCTTAGGAAGGTTGCCCGGAACAGCAGCGACGAGAGTGTTCTCTGTCATGAAGCTGGTGTTGAGGACTGCCTTCTGGTCATTGAAGAAGAGCTCATGTACGCTGCAGAGATTTTCTCCCACGAAGCATACGACCTCTCCCATGAATGCCTGCTCGATGAGCACGTCACGGTCTGCATACCTCACATACTGTACGGTAGGCACTCCGTCTGCAAGCACGAATGCATCAGGATAATCTTCGCATGATGCGAAACCCAACGCAGCTGCCGCGAAAAGCATTATGTTTCTGATATATTTTTTCATTTCTGTCTTTCTTTAGAAGTTGTAAACATACTCTGTACGGACGTCTATTGACTGAGCCGCCTCGAGAAGATGCGGATTGAATACCACGTCCTCTGATGGAAGAGGAAGAGTGAAGATGTTCTCGTTGACATAGGTTGAACGTGCAGGATCGTCATCGTTATACCTTACCGGGTTGTCATTACCCTTATCATCGAAGTATCCTGTAGTTCTCCATTCTGCCTTAGAAGCATCAAATGCTGTGAGATCTTCCGGTTCATCCTCGAGAGAGCCGCCGCAGCCTGTGTACCAGTAGTTCTTGCAAGCAGTGTTGTAATTGTAAACCGAATTCATCTTCTGCGACTTGAGGTCATTCATTGCAGCAGTCTTGTCGTAGTATGCAAGGCGTACATAGTCGTACCAGCGGTCACCCTCGCCTGCGAGCTCGAGACGACGCTCCTTCCATACATCCTCGAATTTGACAGATGCAAGAGCCTCGACACCGGCACGCTCACGCACTGCGTTAGTATATTGGAGAGCCTTCGCAGCATTGCCTGCAAGAAGGTTCGCCTCAGCGCAGATGAGATATACGTCAGCGAGACGGAGAAGAGGGGTAGGAAGCTGATATGACATACGTGCGGCAGAGAATCCGAGAGCTGCCTCGTGGTCTGCACCGTCTCCGAAGAGATGCTTCACGTTCTGCATTCCGCAAGGGCCTTCGAACTGTGCAGGAACACCGTATGCAGCATATTCTGCATCCCCGCTGTAAAGGAAGTAGAGATAATCGAATCCCTTGTTGCCGGTCTTTGTGCTCTTTGAAGTCCAGAAATAAGGATATACGTCGCCGGCCATCATAAGTGTTGCCTGACGTCTCTTATCCTTTACCTTCTGAATCTCTGCAGGACCGAGAACAGGGTCTGCACCGAATGCAAGAGCGAGGTCATATGAAGGACCGCCCCAGCCGCCCCAAAGGTCACCGAACTCGCTGAAGCCTTCGAAACAGAGGTCAGACTGAAGTGTGTTCTGTGCCGTCCATCTTCCTGATGTACTTTCCCACTGCCATGCGATGAGGTGCTCGCCTGTAGCATTGTGAACTGCAGGAGCAAGGCGGAAGATGTCAGAATACTCAGGAGTAAGAGAGCGGCCTGAATTGAGGATAACATCCTCTGCATACTGAGCAGCCTTTGCAAGGTCGTCATTATCCAATGAGCCTGAAAGACCTGCACGGGTGAGATACACCTTTGCAAGAAGTCCTTCTGCAGCATAGTAGTCGATACGGCCGTTCCAGCCTGAAGTCTGCTTTGGAAGAAGCTCCATAGCCTTCTCAAGAGTCATGATGATGTATTCATAGACACTTGCTCTGTCTGCCTTGTAAAGGTCGTTGTAGGTACCTGAAGTGAGGATGGCGTTGTTGTCATGTACGATAGGAACTTCACCGAAAGTCCTTACCATAAAGAAATAAGACATTGCCTTCCAGGTGAGAGCCTCACCGATAGCCTTGTTCTTGGCGGCCTGTGAAGGGCCTTCGGAATTGAGGATATTGGTGATCACGGTGTTGGCCTGACCGTTTACATTCCAAAGAGAGTATGACATGTTCACGAGGTCAATATCTGTACCGTTGGTAGTGAATGTCAGATAAGGAGAAGATCCCCAGTACATGTTTCCTGACATGACTTCTCCGATCTTGATGAAGGCACGCTGGAAATCATACCAAGGAGAGTTGTAGAGGAAGTTGACTCCCTGCTCAACCTGCTCGTCGTTCTTGTAGAAGTTATCGACGTTGTAGTTGTCTTCGGTAGGACGGTTGAGGAAGTCCTGACAAGAAGCCATGCTCAAGGCAAGGACACCCACCATCGCACCTTTGAATATATTGCTTAGTTTCATATTCTTCTTTCTTTAAGGATTAGAATGTAAGGCTTACACCGAATGAATATGTCGTAGGAGATGGGTAACGGCCGTTATCCACACCGTAAGCATATCCCGAAGAATCCTGTGTTGAAGCACCGACTTCAGGGTCATATCCTGAATACTTTGTGAAAGTATAGAGGTTCTGGATATTGCAGTAAATGCGGAGGTTGTCGAACTTGGCCTTCTGCATCCACTTCTTAGGGAAGGTATAACCGAGGGTAAGGTTCTTGATACGGAGGTATGAACCATCTTCGATATAACGGGTGCTGAGACGGTCATTGTCGTTAGGGTCGTTGAGGGTAGGACGAGGAGTCTTTGTACCTGAATTCGCAACTTTCACGTTGGTGATGTCATCATACCATGCACCGCTCTCATATACCTTGTCAGGATCGATAGGAACGAGCTGAGCCCTGTCCTTGATTGCTGTGGCATTCTGGTTCACCCATGCCGATCTCATTGAAGCAAGACCGCCTGAAGGACCGTTCATGAGGCTGTAGTTGAGAACCTTGTTGCCATATGAGCCGTTGATGAAGATATTGAGGTCGAATCCCTTGTAACGGAATGTGTTGTTCCAACCGAATGTAAACTTAGGAAGCGGGCTTCCGATGTCTGTACGGTCCTTGTCGTCGATGACGCCGTCACCTGAATCAGGAACTCCGTCACCGTCTGTGTCAACGGTAAGCTGGTCCTTGTACTTGAGGTCACCTACCCATACTGTGTTGGCGCGGTTATAGACTCCGTTTGCAGGATGCTTTGCTGTCTTAGGAGAATTCTCGATGTCCTCAAGAGATTCATAGACACCCTCAACCTCGTAACCGTAGAAGTTGTAGAGAGGCTTGCCGATCTCTGAAACGCAGACAACGTCGCTCCACTGACCGTAACCGATGATGCTGGCAGCTGAAGTTCCGCTGAGTGCAACGAGGGTATTGCGGTTGAATGAAATCTGGAAGTTGCTGTCCCACTGGAACTCACCTACGAACGGATGTACGTCGAGAGTGATCTCGAGACCCTTGTTCTCGATGCTTCCGAAGTTACCCTTAGGAGCCTCGAGTCTTGATGATCCGTTACCCTGGGTTCCCATGTATGAAGGGAGCTGCATAGACATGAGCATGTTCTCAGATACCTTCTGATAAACATCAACTGTAAGGTTGAGTCTGTCCTTGAAGAAACCGAGGTCGAGACCGAGGTTCCACTGAGTCTGAGACTCCCACTGAACAGCAGTGTTGGCGATGTTTGCAGGACGGTAACCTGCTCCGAGAGCAGAGTCCATAGGACTGATTGATGATCCCCATGCATATCCGCCGATATTAGAGTTACCTGTCTGACCCCATCCGAGACGGAGCTTACCGTTGGTGAACCACTCTACATCCTTGAGGAAGGCCTCGTTGTTGAAACGCCATGAAGCCGCAGCCGAATGGAAGCCTGCCCAGCGGTTCTCAGGACCGAAGTTAGAAGATCCGTCGTAACGGTATGTATAAGTCAGATAGTATCTGTTGTCATAATTATAGGTCTCACGGGTGAAGAATGAAGCCATTGCCGCACTTCCGAATCCTGAACCGATGGTTGGAGTACCTGCTCCGAGAGAAGGATTGTGAACCTCGTCTGAAGGAAGCTTGGTGTTGTAGATGCTCTGATACTCCCAGCGTGATTCCCACATTTCCTGTCCGACCATTGCAGAGACATTGTGCTTGCCCCATGTGTTGGCGTAGGTCAGGTAGTTCTTGAGCTGCCAGAATGTGTTGGTATTGTTCTGCCATCTTGTCTCGTTGTTGCCGCGCTGCCAGTTGCCGAGATCGACCATAGGCTCATAAGTCTCTGACTTGCTGTGGCTGATGTCGAAACCGAGTTCGGTACGCCATGTGAGATTCTTTATAGGAGTGATGTCAGCGAAGATGTTTCCTGTGAGTTTCTGGCGCTTGAGGATGATGTCGTCGAGCATTGCCATCGCGATAGGGTTCACGCGGCTGCCGAGACCTTCTCTTGTCTCCGATGTGAAGTTGCCGTCAACGTCATAGATAGGAATGTCAGGAATGCTGTTGAGTGATGAGAACACGATACCTGCCTCACCATCAGCAAGCTTGAGGTCATCGACGGTATTAGAGTAAGTGGCGTTCACACCGAGCTTGAGCCACTTCTTGAGCTGTGCGTCAAGGTTTGTACGTACGCTGAAACGCTCGAAGTTGGAACCGATGATGGTACCTTCCTGATCCATGTAAGATCCTGAAACATAGTACTGTACCTTGTCTGTACCGCCTGATGCGGAGATCTGGTGCTGATGCTGGAGAGCAGTCTGGAAGATAGCGTCCTGCCAGTTTGTACCGACGCCGAGGATCGAAGGATCTGTGTAATATGCATTGGCATCATAAATCTCACCGATTGAAATGAGTTCGTTGTAGAACTCTGCATATTCACGGAGATTCATCATGTCAACGCGTACATTCTGCTGCGACATTGCAAACATACCTTCGTATGTGAATTTCGCCTCGCCTGCCTTACCGCGTTTGGTGGTGATGAGAACGACACCGTTCGCACCCTGTGCACCGTAGATCGCTGTTGCAGAAGCATCCTTGAGGATCTCCATGCTCACGATGTCGGCAGGGTTGATGGTAGAAAGAGGGGAGATTGTAGAAACCGAACCGTTTCCGAGTGCATCACCGAGACCGAAAGAAGCTCCGGAAGTACCGTTGCCCTGAACGATGACACCGTCGATCACGTAGAGAGGCTCTGCATTAGCATTGATGGTAGCCTGTCCGCGGACGCGGATTGATGATGACGAACCAGGGGCTCCTGAAGTCTGCACGGCTGTAACACCGGCTGCACGACCCTGGAGTGTCTGGTCGAGTGATGAAACGATGGATCCCTTGATGGACTCCTCGTTCATCGAAACAGATGAACCTGAAAGGTCGCTTCTCTTCATGGTACCGTAACCTACGACTACGACTTCATCGAGAAGCTGTCTGTCTTCCTGCAGAGTTGCGTTATAGACATTCTGACTGCCTACAAGAAGCTCTACATCCTTGTAACCGATGGAAGAAATGACGATGGTAGCACCCTGAGGTACATTCAAAGTCCAATTTCCATCAAGATCTGTGACGGCACCGTTTTGGGTACCTTTCTCAATGACGCTCACTCCGGCAACAGGACCTATTTCGTCAACGACTGTACCGCTGACCTGTTTGGTCTGAGCCATGAGCGAGAAGCTCAGAAAGAGCATCGCCAAGCAAGTAAATAGTTTACTTTTCATGTTACAGAATTTAGTGTTAATAATAGTATAACTTGTTGTTATATTTTTTCGTTTTGAAGATTCCTCGGCTCCCTTCGGTCGCTCGGAATGACAGATATTGTCATTCTGAACGAAGTGAAGAATCTCTACATATACTGTTGGAAGAATTCCTCGGCTCCCTTCGGTCGCTCGGAATGACAGATATTGTCATTCTGAAGAAGTGAAGCTCGTTTCATGACCAATCTGTCATTCTGAACGAAGTGAAGAATCTCTACATATACTGTTGGAAGAATTCCTCCTTCACCACAGGCCATTCAGCCTGCTCCCACACGTTATGTCCTGCAAGCGGATAGCACACCCATGACTTTTCCGCAGGGATATGGTTGTAGCCTGCAAAATTGGTATGAGGAGGGCAGACAGGATCCTGAAGTCCGATGGCCATTATGACCGGGCACTGGATTCTGTCGGTGAAATTCTTGACGTCGAAATAACTCAGGACAGTGTAGAGCTCGTCCTCGCTCATTCCCTTCGCCTCTGCAGCCTTGATTATAGGCTCGCCCGGCCAGCCGGCTAGCTTGAAATAGTCCCTGTAGTCATTGAGGAAAGGTGCAGATGGAGCGATGGCCTTGAGCCTGTGGTCAAGAGAAGCCGCCACGAGAGTGAACGCGCCGCCCTGGCTTTCGCCGTTGGCAAATACGCGGCTGAGGTCTGTCTTTTCGCGCGAGCACACGAAATCGATGCCTCTCACGACATCCATGAAGGCACCACGATAATAATATGTCTCTTTGCTTTCGATTCCGCGGGCGCACCAGTCGTCAGCCTCTCCCGGCTTGCGGTTGAAGGCCTGGTTGCGGCTGCAGAGCATGAATTCTATCCTTTCCGGATTGTCTGAAGGGTTGGCATACCATACATCGCTGCCATAACCCATATAGGAAATCATGGCAGGATATTTACCCTCCTTCACCGGCTCGATATAGAGACCGCTGATGGTCTCGCCGCCGAGGGATTTCATTTCGACTTTGTAGGTACGACGGACGTCGTTGGAATGCTCCTTGAGAAGAGTGAGCTTGTACTGAGGCTTGACTGCAGCAAGCTCTTCGAGCGTTTCAGCCCAGAAAGAATCGAAGTCGGGCTGCTTGTCCTGTGGGGAAGATATGAGCTCGGGGTCGAATCCGAGATTGGTACGTGTAAGTTCTGTGAAGGTTCCGTCCCCGTTCTCAATGCTCAGAACGGCATTATAGAAACCGGGGTCGAGATCGAGGCTAAAGCTTAAGGCTGCCCCCCCCTGTGAGGTTCTGACGGTCTTGGTCAGAGTCTCTACCGGCTCACCGAAGTCCGTGCTTACTTCAAGCACCAGTTCAGACTTGCCGTCCTTGAAATTCTTGAGACCTACCTCCACCGTATGCGGGCCTTCGCCTTCGAATATTCCTTTATTTTCGTCAAGGACAAACCAGGCACCAGGCTTGAGAGCATCTTCGATTGCCTTTGCCGCAGTGCTGATGATGTCTGTGGTGGTCACATCGCTTGCATATACGGAATTGAGTCCCTGCTGCTCCTGAGCGGGATCGCCGCAGTAGTCGTCACCGCGCTGCCAATATACATTGGTCGGAGACTGGCTTGCGAGACCGCCCCATCCCCAGAAATTGACTCCGGCAAAAAGACCGCCCTCGCGTGCTGAATCAACGATGCGTCCGAACACATGCTTATAATAAGTATCGCGAGCGGTGACAGGGGTGCCCTGAGCGAACTGAAAATCATCGCGCGGGAAGCCGAACTCCTCAAGCACCACCGGCTTGCCGTGACGCTCGGCCACTTCAAGGTGCATGTCGATGTAGTCATCGGTATTGTCGATCGCCAGCTGGAGATTAGTCTTGAGAGTCTTTTCACGCACCCAGCTCCAGTTGTACGGCCAGATATGGATGTTCATGTAATCGATGTCAGGGCAGGAGTGGATCTTCTCGAACAGGTCAAGATTCTGCTCGCATCCGTGATAGCCCTCACTTCCGGATGAAACCATATGATTGGGGTCGATAGACTTGATAAGAGCGGCAGTATCCCACATCCACTCCGCGAAAAGCTGCTGATTAACAGGATCATGCGAGAAGCAGCGAGGCTCGTTTCCGATCTGCCATGAGAAGATTGCAGGATCCTCGCTGTATGGCTTTCCTGTGATGGTGTTGGTGCGGCTCACGACATGTCTCACATGATCTGCGAACATTTCCTTGGCCTTCTCATTGGTCATGAACGCCGCAACAGACTTCGTATAAGCCTGATATCCGTCGATAGAAGGAATCACCGCCTTGCCTGCACCGGCCCACTCCAGATACATTCCATATCCGCCGGACCACTCCCACGAGTTATTGATGTAAAGCACCGCCTTCATGCCCCTTTCAGCCATTTCCACAAGAAGTCTGTCAAGACCGCGGAAAATGGTGTCATTATAGACACCCGGCTCCTTCTGAAGAGTCGGTTCCACCCTTGTGGGAACGCCGTCCGGGCCGTCACCTCCGACAAGTACACGAAGGTTGGTCATACCGAGAGCCTTGAGCGTATCGAGCTCAGCCTCAAGACGTTCGATATTGCCGCCACGACCCTCGGAAGCGAGAATCGCACCGTACCAGAAATTGGTTCCGACATAGTGTGAAGGATAGTCCTTAGACACAAATTTGCCGTCCTCGACTTTTACGAAAGACAGTTTTGAAGCCTGACACGAGCACAGTACCAACACTGCGGCCGCCGTCAGGACGGTAAGAATCCGAGATGATTTCATTAAATTTCAGCGCTATAATTAATGGTTATGCAAATTTACACAACCGCCCTGCGCTAAACAAATACAAATTTATCAGATTATGATACTAATTAAACAACTACCTTATTCTTCTTGAATATGGTCCTGAAATCGCGGGGCGTGTAACCCCTCTTGCTCTTGAACGTACGGTTGAAATTCGACAGGTTGTTGAAGCCGCATTCATAGCATATTTCAGAAATGTTCTTAGTGGTTTCGGCCAGCATTCTGGCAGCATATCCGAGCCTTATATCGATGATATAATCAGACAGAGTACGACCGGTCCTCATGCGGAAAAACCGGCTGAACGCCACCGGGCTCATACCCACCAGATCCGCCAGATCGTTTAGTTTCAGCGGCTCCGCATAATGGTCGTTTATATACTGTTTCACCTTCTGGACACGGCGGCTTTCATTGCTGCGTGCCGAATGCGCGAACGAGCTGGAAGCCAGCACTCTGGCCTCTTCGGAAATCGATAGTTCATAAAGAATGTAAAGAAATTTGAGGAACTGGACGAAACGCTCCTTTTCGTTAGGCAGACCGGTTAGAGTCGGATAAACCTTCATTATCGAAGACATCGGGAAAGACAGTCCGTGATCGGCTCTTCTGAACATACGTTTTATGGCCGTAAACTGGTTTTTTCCAAGCATTGCTTCATTGAAAAGGTCGGGCGAAAACTGGATCGTTATCTCCCTTATGTCTTTTGAGACACAATTTCCCTGCTCCCAGACATGTTCAAGGTTTTCGCCGCCTATGAGCACAAGTTCGTAATCATTGATTTCCTCCATGCTGTCGCCGACTATCCTGCGGACTCCCTTTCCATTCTCTATGAAATTGAGTTCGAACTCTTTATGCTGATGAAGCGGGTAGGTAAACTCCGTCTTGTGACGCTCGACGATATGCAGACAATCCCTCTCGGAAAGTTGTGTGATTTCTGTAAAAACCTTGCTCATGATTGTAATTTTCTGTAAATTTACATAAATTTTTAAAACTAATACTATTTTAACTCAATTTATGATAGAAATATCAAAAACTCCAGCGGAATTATTCGCTTCCCGCGCCCTTGCGTCTCAGGTCAGAAAAGAACTCACCGAGAACATTCTTCCATATTGGATGAAGAAGATGTGCAATCCATCCGGCGGCTTCCATGGCCGCATCTCAGGCGGAGAAGTGCTTGATACAGAGGCACCTGTAGGTGGAATCATGACTGCCCGCATTCTATGGACTTACGCTTCGGCATATAGGGTGCTCGGTGCTTCGGCGCCTGATTCTAAGGCCTATCTGAATATGGCGCTCCGTGCCAAGAGACTTCTGATAGACAGGTTTTACGATACTGAGTTCGGTGGAACTTACTGGTCTTTGAATCCGGATTTCTCTCCTTTGGACACGAAGAAACAGATTTACGCCATTGCATTTACCATATACGGTCTTGCGGAACTCTATCGAGCTTGCGGAGATGAGGAGGCGCTGGAATATGCCGTGAAGCTTTTCCATGACATCGAGAACCACAGTTTCGACTCTGTCGGCGGCGGTTATTGGGAGGCCTTCACCCGCGAATGGGCTCCTATCGAGGATATGCGTCTGAGCGACAAGGATGCCAACGAAAGCAAGACGATGAATACGCACCTGCATGTGCTTGAAGCATATACATGCCTCTTCCGCGTATGGAAGGATCCGCTTCTGGAGCTCCGTCTGCGCGGACTCATAGAGATTTTCGAGTTTAAGATTCTCGGATCAGACTGCCATCTGCGACTCTTCTTCGACGACCATTGGAACTGCGGATATGACATCGTTTCATATGGCCATGACATCGAGGCTTCGTGGCTTCTGCATGAGGCGGCCATAGTGCTTGGAGACGCTGCCGTTCTTGCTCGCGTGGAAGCACTGGTTCCTATGATCGTGCGCGCCGCATCCGAGGGATTCACTCCTGACGGGGGAATGATATATGAAAAGGAAGGAACGAAGGTCGATGCCGACCGCCACTGGTGGGTACAGGCGGAGAGTGTCGTGGGATATTTCAACCTTTGGGATCATTTCGGAGAGCAGTCAGGTCTGGAATACGCTCTGATGTGCTGGGAATTCATAAAGAATCACCTGATCGACAGCGAAGAAGGCGAATGGTTCTGGAGTCTGCGCGCTGACGGAAGCATCAACCGTGATGACGACAAGGCCGGCTTCTGGAAATGCCCTTACCACAACGGCCGCATGTGCATGGAGATCATCGAGCGTGTCGCATAAACACTTGATCCCCAGCAAATTAACCCTATTGGCTCGCATGGCGCGGAAGGCGATCCTCACCACTTAAAACACTAACAATCAACTAATTACAAATCACGACAAATGAGACGACTGTTGACAATCTGCATGGCGGCGGCTTTTTCATGCGCCGTCTTTGCTCAAGGTTACACCAATCCTATTATCAAAGGCATGAATCCGGATCCGAGCGTATGCCGTGTCGGTGAGGACTACTACCTCGTGACCAGCAGCTTCCACTATTTCCCGGGAGTGCCTGTATATCACAGTCGCGACCTCGTCAACTGGGAACTCATCGGACATGCACTCGAGCGTGAATCCCAGCTTCAGCTTCCGGAAGCACGTTCCTGGAGCGGGGTGTATGCACCGACCATCCGCCATCACGACGGCCTTTTCTACATGATAACCACCAACTGCTCGTCGAAGGGTAATTTCATTGTGACGGCAACTGACCCGGCAGGAGACTGGTCTGAACCGATATGGATCGACATGCCGGGCATAGATCCTGAACTTTTCTGGGATGACGACGGAACATGCTACTATACAGGAGGGGGAAATGACGGAATCATCCAGTGCAAGATTGACCCTCTGACCGGAAAGAAGCTCTCCGAGCCGAAGATGATATGGTACGGAACAGGGGGACGCTACCCGGAAGCACCGCACATATATAAAAAGGACGGATGGTACTACCTGCTGATCTCGGAAGGAGGTACAGAGTTCGGACATGGGGTCACGATTGCACGAAGCCGCTTCGTTGACGGGCCTTACACACCGGCACCGCATAATCCTATCCTGACCCACTTCAAGCAGGCTACCCAAGGAAGTCCGATCCAAGGAACAGGACACGCCGATTTCGTACAGGCTCACGACGGTTCGTGGTGGACGGTATGCCTCGGATTCCGCATCCAGGGCGGTCAGCATCATCTTCTCGGACGAGAGACCTTCCTTGCACCGGTGCGATGGGATGCAGGAGCATGGCCTGTGGTGAACGCTACAGGAGACCTTGCCCTGCAGATGGATGTGCCTACCCTGCCGTTGCAGCCGTTCGAGCCTCGTCCTGACCGAAATGATTTCGACCGTAAGGTTTCGGCCGGCAGCTACGGAGCGTCAACCGATTCCGAAGTCCCTCCGGCTGCTGTTCCTACAATGTCCGGAACAGGTTTAGGCCCCGAATGGTCATGGATAAGGAATCCTGAACCATCACGTTATGCAGTGCAGGACGGCTTTCTGCGGCTTTATGGCACTGCAGCTGACCTTGACGAGACCGTGGAATCTCCTACATTTGTCGGAATCCGCCAGCAGGACATTGATTTCACTGCTGAGACATGCGTGAGTCTTGATGGTGCACGCTCCGGAGACAAGGCAGGTATGACGGTATTCATGGATTCGGGAGCGCATTATGATGTATATATCACTGCAGAAGGCAAAGTCGGTATTCTCTACGCCATGGGAGCGCACAACCACAGAGAGGAATTCAAGATTGGCAAAGGCCGCAGAGTATGGCTCCGCATCACCGGAGAATCGGATTTCTACAGACTGTGGTACTCGACCGACGGAAAGGAATTCAAGCAGGTCGGAATGAACCACACCCGTTACATGAGCAGCGAGACCGTGGGTGGCTTCACAGGCATCATGATAGGCCTATGGTCCCAGTCGCCATCCGAGAAGGGCTACGCCGACTTCGACTGGTTCGAGTACAGCCGCTGGCACCCAACCAACTGATTCACAGCAACATACCCACCACTCGCTGCTGCATTTCGACGGCAGCGAATAAAAGCAATCACATGAATATCAAAGACTTAAGTGCCAGTGCAGCTAAACAGATTCTGGTATTGGCTCTTGGATTGCTGATCCATGGAGCAGTCCATGCCGAAGAATTTCCGAAAATATACAGCGACTCAGGCAAGGGATATTTTCCTTTGGCCGCAGAAGGAGTCGCAGCAGACATATATATAGACGAGACCGACTTCAAGGTAGTGGAAATCGCTGCCGGGATGCTGGCAGACGATATCGAGCGTGTGACAGGAACTTCAAGTCGGGTCTTTTTCACCGATAACCATAAGGACATCCCCGCCGGAGCTGCCGTGATAGCGGGAACTCTGGGCCAAAGCAGACTGATAGACAGGTTAGCCGGGAAAACGGAC
>JAFUQW010000046.1 GCA_017472115.1 Bacteroidales bacterium
ATCCTGCCCGGGAGGAAACATATCCAACTTCATCACCTCTCTTTCAAGGGGTAACACGGAACTTTCAGTGTCGCTGACCGCCATAAATACGGCTCTATGCATATTCACTACACCTCTGAACTTCTCGTTCTGGGGCGGCCTGTACCTTAATTTTGCAGAAAAGAGAATGCTTCTTCCTGAGCTTGAGATTCCTTTCTGGGAGATCTTCAAGACCATCGTCATCCTGCTCGGCATTCCTCTCGTGCTCGGAATGCTCTGCTCACAGTACCTGCCTAAGGTAGCGAAGGCCCTTAAAAAGCCGATGCAGTACCTTTCGGTCGCATTCTTCATCGTCATGGTGGTGCTGACATTCGGCAACAACATCGACGCATTCATGAAGTGCATCCGCTACATCTTCCTTATCGTATTGGTCCACAATCTCCTTGCTCTCGGCATCGGATTCGGTACAGGTACCCTCTTCAAGGTGCCGTATAAGGACAGAAGGACACTCACCATCGAGACCGGCATCCAGAACTCCGGACTCGGACTCGTGCTTCTTTTCAATCCTGCAATTTTCGACCCTGCAATATGGTCCAATAACGGAGGAATGGTCGTGATCGTAGCATGGTGGGGTGTATGGCACATCATCTCCGGCCTTACTCTGGCATGGTCATGGAAAGTAAGAGGCCGCAAGGAGCCTGACGAAGAATAATCATGGGAAAGAACAAGATTTACGAAAAGAACTTAGGCTACACCCTGCTGAAGCCTATCGTTGACTGGAATCTCAGACACAGCTACAGAAAAGTAGAGGTACAGGGATATGAGAACATTCCCGATGACGGTGCCTTGCTTTTTACCCCTAATCACTGCAACACATTGATGG
The DNA here is from genome assembly GCA_017472115.1 of Bacteroidales bacterium. The sequence continues at coordinate 863 of JAFUQW010000046.1, forward strand.
ATGCCCTTGTAATGCTGCGTGCAAACAAGGGAACGACTGTATTCGGGGCCAGGGCCGACATGTTCAAAAGGCCATTCATTGCCAAGATCATGTACTTCCTGAGGATTCTTCCTATGGCAAGACAGAGAGACGGTCTGCGCAATGTGCTCAAGAACTATGAGACCACTGACACCATCGTAGAGATTCTTGAGAACGACGTTGCATTCTGCATGTATCCGGAAGGACGACACAGGCCGGCACACTCTCTTCTTCCTCTTGGCAAGGGAGCGTTCCGTGCGGCTTTGGCTTCAAACGCTAAGTTCGGTGACAGGAAACCTGTATATATAGTACCTGTCGGAATCGAATACGGAGATTATTTCAGATACAGAAGCACTTCTCTGGTGACATACGGCAAGGCCATAAACATCACTGAGTTTGTCAAGTCACTTGAAGTAGAGAATGAAGCTCAGATGATGGAACCTCTCAGACAGGAGCTCACCAGGAGGATGTCCGGACTCATCACATATATCAAGGATGACGAGGACTATGCCGGAAAGTGGGAACTCACGAAGATCCTTAACCTCGGAGTTCGTGGAAAGCTTTCTGCCAGACTTGCCGCAAACCGTGAGACCGTAGCGGCCATCGAAGATGCATACGAAAAGCATCCTGAGGAAATGAAGGCTCTGATCGCAAAGGCAGAAAGATTCTCAAAGGCACGCAGAAAGGCTGGCATTTCAATCTATTCCTTCAGTGCCAGCTGCGGTTTCTGCAGAGTGTTATGGAAAACCTTTGTCGCACTGATCGGCTTACCTTATTATATTGCATCCTCAGCCGTAAGCTTCCCGATGTGGGTTCTCGAGACATTCATTCGCGGAAAAATCAAGGACAAGGCATTCAGAAACACTGTCAGCTTCGGAGTCAGGCTCGGACTCGGATTCATAATGATACCTTTATGGGCGATCCTTTCATTCTGCCTCATACCATCTCCATGGTATGCACTTGCAGCATTCCTACTTGCACTTCCTGCTTACAGTTATTTCCACGACTACAATGAGTTCATACGCAGATTTGTTTCCGATGTGAAACTCATGTTCAACAGCAAACTCAAGGAATTCTGCAAAGAGATGATAAACGACTACACAAACCTTAAATAAACCATTAAAATGAAAAGAACATTCATCACAGCCTTGGCTGCCATGATGCTCTGCATCCCTGCAACCGCAGAAAACTCTCCGGCTTCCGATGCCGCCGGACTTTCTGCAGAAAAGAAAGAGACCAAAAAGAAAAAGGAAGTCACATATAATGAAAAAGGTGAGATCATCAAGACCGGACTGAATCTCGGACCTCTTCCTGTAGTAGCATTTGATGCTGACCGCGGTTTCCAGTTCGGAGCTCTCCTAAACCTTTATCAGTTCGGAGACGGAAGCACCTATCCCAACCCTAAGTCACAGTGGTACATAGAAGCATCGGCCTACACAAAGGAAAGTTCCATCAACAGTTACAAGATAATCGTCAATTACGACAACAAGACCCTCATACCGGGAGTCAGAATGTCCATCTGCACCGGCTATTACAAGGATGCGGCTCTTGACTTCTACGGATTCAACGGCTATCAGAGCAATTACGACATGGGAATGCTTGAACCGACATTCCGATTTGAGGATGACAAGGCCGGTGAAAAGCTGCTGAAGAAATTCGAAGACAAAGGCAAGCTTCCCAAAGGATTCTATCGTTTCGGACGTGATCTCATAAAAGCAAAGATCGACTTCACCGGAGAAATTCTAAAGAACTTCTATTGGGAGGCCGGTTATAATCTTTCCTGGACAAAGGCACAGTCCTTTACTCCGAAAGGCTATGCAGTTTTAGACAATCCTGCAGTGATTCTCGATCCTGAAAACTCAGACCTCTATGTTCCGGGCGGCACTACCCTCTTCGATCTTTACAAGGTCTGGGGCATCATTCCGGAAGACGAAGCGGAAGGCGGCCTTACCTCATCTATCCGACTTGGTCTGATGTATGACACACGTAATGTGGAAAACAACCCGACAAAGGGTATCTGGGCTGAAGCCCATGTCATTGCTGCACCTAAGTGGCTCGGTACGACACATGAGCACTACAGATACTGCGCGACATTCCGTCATTACGTTCCTATTGTGCAGGATAAACTGACATTCGCTTACAGAATCGGATATCAGGGCACGTTCGGGAAAACCGCCCCATGGTATAACCTTCCATTCTACACCAATATGGGAATCAAGGCAGATAATGACGGATTCGGAGGTTACAGGACAGTCAGAGGTCTTATGCTCAACAGAGTACAAGGACTTGACACAGGATTCTACAATGCGGAATTCCGCTACAGATTCATCGACTTCAAGCTTCTTAAGCAGAACATAGCATTTGCTGTCAGCGCATTCTGCGACGGAGCACATGTATTCAGAGGATATGACCTGACATTCAGCGACTCTGCAAAGCAGAAAGCTGTCGAGGACATTTTGAAGGGCGACATTCCTGCAGCCGATTATCAGGGACTTTACGACAGGTTCGTTTTCAACCGTAAGGACGGATTCCACGGTTCTGCCGGTGCAGGCCTGCGTTTCATCATGAATCAGAACTTTATCGTTGCATTCGAATATGCACGATGCTTCAACAAACAGGATGGAAACGGAGCATTCTACATCAATACAGGTTTCTTGTTCTAAAAATGCGGAATTTGCCGAAAAAATTGTAAATTTGTGCTTCCGAGCTTTTGCGGAAGCACTTTTTATTTGAATAACCCCTAAAACAAATAGATACGATTATGGATCAGTTTACTCAGAACTATGTTGACGGATTCATGGCTGACCTCATGGCTAAGAATCCGGGTGAAAAAGAGTTTCACCAGGCAGTAAAGGAAGTGCTCGAAAGTGTGGCACCTTATATTGTGGAACATCCTTATCTTATGGATCAGAAGATCATGGAAAGGATAGTGGAGCCAGAGAGAATCATCATATTCCGCGTGCCTTGGCTTGATGACGAAGGTGAAGTGCGCGTGAACAGAGGATTCAGAGTGCAGTGCAACAGCGCCATAGGACCATACAAGGGAGGAATCCGTTTCCATCCGAGCGTCAACCTCAGCATCATGAAGTTTCTTGCCTTCGAACAGACGTTCAAGAACAGCCTCACTACCCTGCCTATGGGTTCTGCAAAGGGTGGCTCTGATTTCGATCCTAAAGGAAAATCTGACAATGAGGTGATGAGATTCTGCCAGAGTTTCATGACCGAACTTTATCGTCACATCGGCGCAGACACAGATGTTCCTGCAGGCGACATCGGAGTGGGAGGCCGTGAAGTGGGCTACATGTTCGGACAGTACAAGAGACTGCGCGACGAATTCACAGGCGTGCTCACAGGAAAGGGGCAGACTTTCGGAGGAAGCCCGATGCGTCCTGAGGCCACGGGATTCGGCACATGCTATTTCGCAGCAGCAATGCTTGCGACAAAAGGCGACAGCTATGAAGGCAAGACTGTAGCAATCTCAGGATCCGGAAACGTAGCGCAGTTTGCAGCCCAAAAGGCCATCCAGCTCGGTGCAAAAGTCGTGACAATGTCAGACTCAAGCGGGTTCATATATGATCCGGACGGCATTGATGCCGACAAGCTCGCGCATATAATGGAAATCAAGAATATTTACAGAGGACGTATCAAGGAATATCTTGAGAAGTATCCATCTGCAGAATACCATGCAGGAGCACGTCCATGGAGCGTAAAATGCGATATCGCAATGCCATGCGCGACGCAGAACGAGCTCAACGGAGAGGAGGCAAAGACTCTTGTGGCAAACGGGTGCATGTGCGTTGCCGAAGGTGCCAATATGCCATGTACTCCTGAAGCGATAGAGATTTTCCAGAGCGCGAAGCTTCTCTATTCTCCCGGAAAGGCATCAAATGCCGGAGGCGTTGCGACATCCGGACTCGAAATGACTCAGAACTCGATGAGACTCAGATGGACACCAGAGGAAGTTGACAGCAACCTGAAGAGAATCATGACGGACATCCATGAAGCATGTGTGAAATACGGAACAGAGGCAGACGGATATGTCAATTATGTCAAAGGCGCCAATATCGCCGGTTTCATCAAGATTGCGGAAGCAATGATGGCTCAGGGACTTGTATAACAAAACAGATAAGACATGCATATAGGTATTGCCGGAAACATCGGCTGCGGAAAGACGACGCTGACACGAATGCTTGCAAAGCATTACGGATGGACTCCAAAGTATGAAGCCGTCACGTATAATCCGTATCTTGAGGATTATTACAAGGACATAGAAAGATGGTCATATAACCTTGAGACCTACTTTCTGGCCCAGCGCTTCCAGGATCTTCTGGAGATAGCGAAATCTGACGATGTCATAATCCAGGACAGAACTATCCTGGAAGGTGTACACATTTTCGTTGCAAACAACAAGGCAATGGGAAACCTTTCCGACAGAGACTTCGATACTTACATGCATTTGTTCAACCTGATGATGTCGATGGTAAGGGAGCCTGATCTGCTGATATATCTGAAATCTTCTGTCCCCCACCTCGTATCGCAGATCCAGAAAAGAGGAAGAGACTACGAAAAGAGCATCAGCATCGAGTATCTCAATAATCTGAATGAGAGGTACGATGACTGGATTGCAAACTATAAGGGAAAGGTTCTGATCATAGAAGCAGACGACATGGACTTTGAGAACAGACCTGAAGATTTCGCTCAGATTACAGACAAGATCGATGCACAGCTCTACGGACTCTTCTAAACCCGTATTTCAAGATTGAGAACCCTCTCGGCAAGGCTAATATAGCTTTTCCGAGAGGATTTTGTAATATGTCTTTGAAACAGGAACATGCCTGCTTTCCTTGGCATCAAGTTCTGCATACATGACCCCTTCCTTGTCTTTCCTAAGCACATCCACATGACGTGGATTTATATAAAAGGATCTGTGACACCTTACCAAACCGTTATCGATACAAAGTTCCTCCACTGCCTTCATCGAGCTTCTGAGGGCATATGACTTCTCTTTTCCACTCTCAGTATAGAATATGTTTATATAATTCTCCTCTGCAGCAATATAGAGCAATGACTCCGGAGTCACAACAAATTTGAGGTTATGCCTGTCATCATAAAAGCGCATTCTCTGGGCAGATGTCTCCTCGGGATTGCTCAACTTGTCATTATATTCATAAATCCTCAAAGAAAGCGCAAGTATGCAATATGGTATGACCAACGACATGATAAGATACTCGAATGAAGTAGCTACAACTTCAAAATATGGCAGGTCACGGTGAATCGCCAGCCACACATACAGAGCGACGAAAAGAGACATGAATATGACTTCCGATAGACACCAGAATATATATATGGCCAGATTGAGTCTGATAGGAAGAAAATAGAAAAGCAGCCTCATTATTATTATGCATAGCAGGATGATGCATGACATGATGGTGAGATGCACGGCAAACCATTCGTTGCCGAGGAATGCCGAAGTATCAAAAGGTCGATAGATCAGAAAAAAAAGGAAAAAAAAGATAGGCAGCACGATCATGTGCAGCAACTGTGGGATGAACTTCCTGAACAGGCCGGTAAAAGGTAGCATATTTAGTCACATTTTTGGTGTGACAAAATTACAAAATATATTTTTTAGTCACAAATAATCGTTTTTAGTCACTAAAATAAGCATAAAGTCACTATTTAAGCCCACCCATAACACTTATTTTATTATACACCCGACATAGTATAACTTTGCAGTCGTAAGGTTAAAGAATGGAAATATAACAAGCACGAAACAAAATTGTTATAATACTGTTTGACCTAAATCCAAGTTAAAGTACAAGTAAAAAGGACTGCCTGTGAAGGTAGTCCTTTTTAATATGTCTATCAGGATCAGAAGCCAGACAGCTGAATGAAAAGTGTAGGCAGAAGAAGTATGAATCCAACCGTTACAAGCAACAGAACGAACTTCCACACCCATTTCACCCATTTTTCATAAGGTATCTTAGCGACGGAAAGCACAGCCATCAGGACTCCTGAGCATGGAGTTATCATATTGGTAAACCCGTCGCCGAACTGGAATGCCAGTACAGTAGCCTGACGCGACACACCGATCATATCTGAAAACGGAGCCATGATTGGCATTGTCACAGCAGCCTTTGCAGATGCTGATGGAATGAACAGATTGATGAATGTCTGAATGCCGTACATTGTCCCCAAGGCCCCTACCCTTCCGGAATCTTCCAATGCAGAAGCCATCGCGGTGAGCATGGTGTCGATTACCTCTCCGTTTTCAAGAATGATTATGATTCCGGCAGCAAAGCCGATGATAAGCGCAGCTGAGAATATATCCTTTGCGCCGGCTATGAACTCTTTGGCAATATTGTCAGCCGAATAATCTGCTGCAAAACCAGAAGCTACGGCAAGGCCCATGAAAAGAGCACAGATTTCAGGGAGATACCAGCCATATCCCATTACTCCGAATACAAGAAAAACTATGGTGAACATAAGCATGTTCAACACATACATGCCAGACGAATTTCTGAGAGCCAGCAAAGAGAATACGACAAAAAGAGCATCGAGAACCCACATGAGCCATGGAGTTTCATATGTTGACCGCCCGATGCAGATGACACATTCCGACGCATAAAAGATTGAGAATAGAATAAGTATGACTGTTAAGGCCACGAAACATATCCAGGCCCTCTTTCCTGCTCCTTCCGATGTCTCTGACACATCAGAAGCCATCTCGGAACGACATTCAGCAAAATAACCGTCTATGATACGCTGCTTCCGGACCTTTGAGGCATACCAGAGAACAAATACAATACTGATAAGCATCAGAACAGCCCAGCAGAAGGTCCTGTATTCTATGCCGGAAAACAACGGAAGTCCGGCCATGTCCTGAGCGATGCCGATAGTAAAAGGATTGAGCATGGCACCCGCAAATCCCACATGCGCAGCGACATAGACCATGCATACTCCTACGATCTCGTCATATCCGAGGGACTTTGCCAAGGGTATCACCACAGCAACGAATGCTATGGTCTCTTCACTCATGCCGAATACGGCTCCGAAAAGACCGAAAAGCAACATCACGCTGACAATTACGATATTGCCGACTCCAAGCTTGCGTACAACAGCGAAACGTTCAAGTCCATGAGCCTTGGAAATGAACTTCATTATCCCTTGATCTACAGCCTTCGTGCTGTTGACTACCCAGAATGCCCCGCCGATGATCAGCACGAATGCTATTATGCCAGCCTGACGGCTGAATCCGTCATATAGAGCAGACAGTATCTGCCAGGTCTGAGGATTTCCACCAGGAATGAACCATGTAGCCAAGGCACAGATCACTATTACTGTAAATATTATTACATACGTATTCGGAACTCTTATCTTTCCCATAAGTGATTAAGAATTAGCATGCGAAGATAACACATTTATCACAAAGAAAATATCGCCGGGCCTGTCTTTGGACAGATTCCCGGCGAACATGCAAATAAAGGTGATATATGGTGAGCCTCGGAGTATGGTTGGCCTGACCATTTCTGAGGACGGAAGCGCTACTTTATCTTCACCATTTCAACAGGTTGCTGCTGTACGGCATCAAGCGGATGAGACTGATATTTTACCTTATGAAAATCAATGGTCATCAGATCGATGCAGCGTATATTGCTGTTCCATGCAGTCCTGTAATAGAACTTCATTGCCGTCTGGTCAGTAGCTGAAGTGAACTGAGTCGCACTTGGAAGATTCTTCGGTATATCTGCTTTTACATGCTGACTGCCGATCGGAATATCAAAATTGTTCAGGATATGGAAAGCCTGTACAACTGTATCGAAACCGGTAGCCCACACGGGAGAAGTAGTCTGGAAGAAGGCAGCGCGGACAAACCTTGATGGTGGTGTGAAATCACCCGGAAGTCCGAGCATTCCGCTTCCATGCCCTAATGACCGAAGAGTGATGCCCGGTTTGATCTCGTTGTCCGGTGCTGAACCGGGCACAAGGTTGACATAATTATTGAGATTCGTCATGTGCCATGGGAAACCTGGAGAATTTGTCAGCACGCCTAACGTATTCTCATAAAAATGCGGAATTCCACCTACGACCTCAAGAACGACCATTCTTCCGTCTGGCTGTGCGATTCTCCAGTGAACCGCCCCGATCTTATGATCAAGAGTTACAAGATCTATTTTCTTTACAGCCTCCTTGACCTGATCTATGCTTGAAAATTGTGACAGCACCCATGAGACAAACTGCATATCGCAGAGGGTCCGGGCATTATTTGCTTCAACGTAAGGTGCATATTCTCCGTATTGCGGAAAGAAGAATAGTCCTGCCGAAAGGCCGGCTTCATTGATTCCCTCCACCACAAACGGTTCATATTCAGTATATATTCCCACATAACCATAGACAGCGCTATATTTCAAGCCGTTATCTCCTGTAGGCGTATATGACTGGTGCGCGTGGCCTCTTGGAGCCACTACGTATCCGCATTGCATAGGTGTCGCTGCCCATTCAACTGTTCTTGCCACTACTCTGCTTCCGTCAGCAGCTGTCAGCGAAATACCCGTGCATGCTTTTAAATCGCCCGCATGAAAGGCTAAGGCCATCAATACGGCAAACATTGTGATCACTCTTTTCATAACTGTTCTATTTTTAAATTTTCCATATTGCAACAAAGCAATGTCCAGGCCATATCCTTCGGATCTGATGAAAAGTGAAGATATGTCATACTAAATGTCTATCTTTGCATATTCCGGAGAAAAACGTATATGAAAGAGCTTACCCGCTTTGTAATAGAACACATCGGAGATGATGTGACCAGGCTCATCCTTGACAGGAACAGATGGCCGGACATTAACATGAATCTCGCTGTAAATTGCATAGAAAGCCGCAGAAAACTTAGAGGCAAGGTACAGGAATGGTACGACGAGCCTCGGCTCATTTTCCCACGCAGACTGTCGGCAGAGCAGTGCAGCAGCTCAGCAACAGCACTCTACAAGACTGAGCTTGCAAAATCGATAATGGCATCTTCCTGTCATGAGGAAGCGGAAACACGTATAGCGGATCTGACCGGAGGATTGGGCGTTGACTCCTGGTATTTTTCCAAGAACGCCTCTTCCGTACTTTATTGCGAAATGCTTCCGGAGCTATGTGATGCCGCACGCCATAACTTTGCTGTCCTGGGGGCAGACAACATCGAGGTACGCAATTGTGCTGTCATATCGGCATCGGGAAAGTCCGATCAGCCGCTATTCCACACTCCGGAAGAACTGCTTTCGACATTCAGACCGTCACTTGTATATATGGATCCCGCCAGAAGAGGCGAAGGAGGAAAGAAAGTGTTCCTGATAGAAGAATGCACCCCTGATGTCCTGACATTGAAAGACGAAATATTCAGGTTCACACGCCATTTGCTGTTAAAAGTCTCCCCGATGGCCGACATCAGCATGGTGTGCGAAAGATTGGGATCATGTTGCCGTGAAGTCCATGTAGTGGCTGCCGGCGGTGAATGCAAGGAACTTCTGATATGGATGGATAAGGAATGGGATTCAGGATACAGCATCAAAGCTGTAGAATTGCATAAGGACGGCACTCACAGTTGCTTTTCATTCACTCCCTCTGAAGAAAAGCAAGCCGTACCAGAACTTGTTTGCGGTCTCCCATGCGGGCCGGATGCTCAGACCGCCTTTCTTTTCGAGCCGGGGAAAGCACTTATGAAAGCCGGAGCTTTCAATCTTATATCTTCACGATTCGGGATAAGAAAACTCGGAAGATCGACACATTACTACATCTTCAAGGAGAGTCGTCCTGAAATTACCGACGGCCTTGAAGGACTGGGTAAAGTATTCAGGATCATATGCTGCTCCCCTCTTGACAAAAAAAGCATCAACGCCATATCAAAGAAATATCCGCGAGCTGAAGTAACGGCAAGAAACCTTCCGATGGACACAGACACACTCCGTAATAAATTAGGCGTATCCTCATCGGACAATATCCACATTTTCGGATTAAGAAGTGACTCACTTGGTTCGATACTGTTAGTCACAGCTGGCGCCTAAACACCTCACACTCAGCGCCTTAACAATAATTCGCTGCAGCATCCAGACAGCAGCGAATTACATGCAAATGATTGAGAGGCAGGATATTAAGCGCCAGTCGTCATCATTGTATGTTCAAGAAGGATTTTCAGGCCCATAGCGATCAGGATAAAGCCTCCGGCGAATTCTGCCTTGGATTTATAACGGCTGCCGAACACATTTCCGATAAAGATTCCTGCTCCGGAGAAGAGAGCAGTCGTAATTCCTATCAGAATCACCGCTTCCCAGATATTGACCTTCAGAAATGCAAAGGAAACACCTATTGCAAGGGCGTCTATGCTGGTTGCCACAGCAAGACCGAACATGGTTCTGGCAGAAAAATCAGCAACACTGCAATGATCTCCATCCTTCGAGCAGGATTCCTTGATCATGTTACCGCCTATGATACCGAGCAGTATAAAAGCAATCCAATGATCTACACTTGCCACAAAATCGGCAAAGCCGACTCCGAGAAAATAACCTATCAAGGGCATCAAAGCCTGAAATCCACCGAACCAGAGTCCTGTTAGCGCCGCATGCTTAAATTGCACTTTCTGCACGGAAAGTCCCTTGCAGATAGAAACAGCGAAGGCGTCCATCGAGACGCCTATCGCAATAATCAACAATTCAGCTATATGCATACCTGTCATATCCTTGATCTATCAGAACGACACACTGAGTTTACCTATTGCAAGACCCCACTTCCCGTCCTGGACAACAACCACATCATCACCATCCTTGTTCCTGACAACGGTCATTTCGTCAAGCCGGGTGTGCGAATGACCTCCGACAAAAACATCCACATCTTCCGTCAAGGCTGCTGTCTCGCAATCGTCACCATACCCTAAATGACTGAGACAGATAATAAGGTCGCATCCTGCTTCCTTGAGTTCTGCAGCACAGCGATTCAATACCGGAGCGGGTTCCTGATATTCAAGTCCACCGACAAGTCTGCGGTCAACGACCCTGCTGATATCCGTCAGGAGGCCGATGATTCCGATCTTCTTTCCGGCCTTCTTCACTATGACATAAGGTTTTATAAGCCCTTCAAGAGGAGAACCTGTAAAATCATAATTTGCACATACCACGTGAGCATCCAGACTGCCGAGTCTGCGTGCAAGCTCGACCGTGCCATTGTCAAATTCATGATTTCCAAGGGTTACGACATCGTATCCGGCAGCATTGAGGACATCTATCTCGATATCACCTCCTATCTCTGTGAAATACGAGGTTCCCTGACTGAAATCACCGGCATGCAGAAGAAGGACATTCTTCTTACCGTCAGCCTTGCGGACACTGTCGATATATACGGCATGCTCGATCACTCCTCCATGTCCTTTGTATTCACCTGCACGCTGAGGGTCTATATGACTATGTGTGTCATTAAGATGGAGAATCGTAAGATTCTGCGCACACATGCCTAATGAAACCGAAACTGCGGCAATGAGCGATATGTACCTTTTCATTTCCTGTCCTCCTTTCCTAAGATTGTGACTCTTCCGTCCTTACTGTACTCTATCGGATGTCCCGCAGCTGTTTCCTCACGGACATGTTCAAGCACAGCATCGATGATGTCGATATCTTCAAACACCTTGACAGATAATGCATTCTCCTGAAGTGCCAATCCATCTCCACCATTCAGAAGAAAAGAAATCGTAGCCATTCCATAGACCTTGTCATCATCCAAAGGCTCACCGCCGACTTCTACAGAGACTACCTTATCATTCTGAACCACTATCCTGACACCGCCGAGCGCTTCAAAACGCCCTGCAGCCATCCTTTCAAAGATATTCCGCAGGTCACTGCCCTTGATTTCGAGATAGACCAGCTGATTACTGAACGGGAACATCGAAAGCATGTCGTCAAGTATGACATCTCCCTGAGGCATATCTATCCTTATTCCTCCGAAATTCGTGATACCGACATCCACCTGCCTGCCGGAATACTGAGCTGTCTTATTCATCAGAAGATCGATAAACCAATTGGAAAGGGCGCTCTCCGGACGATGCGCTTCCATAGCTTCGGTCGAATATGCGATGACATCCTTCACACGTGCCATCTTAGGCTGGGCATCGATCACGGCACGAGCAGTTCTGGCTACAGACGAATTCTTCTTATATACCCTTCCGTCCGGAGCAATATACCTGTTGCCCTCAAAACGTCCTACGGCCTCTGTGACATTATCTTTCGACGGAGAAACACAGCCGCTCCTGCTGCCGTCCATATCTACCGTCTCCCACCTGTACTCCTGTCCGAAAACAGACGCACCCAGCAGCATCAGAATACAGATCAAATATAAACTCTTATTCATATAATCATAGATTCGCTACGTTGACTCGAAATGAGAACTTTACTTCTGTTTCAGCCACTTCCAGAGATCCTTGAAACCGGTCTTCTTGCCGAACATAAGAATACCGATCTTATAGATCTTGGCTGACGCCCAACCGCATGCAACAAACGTAGCTACAAGCAGAGCTATTGAAAGAACAAGTTCCCATGCCGGCACACCGAACGGAATTCTCGCAAGCATCACGATAGGAGAAGTGAAAGGAATCATCGATCCCCACCATACAACGCTGCTGTCAGGAGCATTGAAGGCATAGATGGCAATGAAGAATGCCAGAAGAAGAGGCACTGTAATCGGCATCTGAAGCTGGTTGGTATCAGCCTCATTCTCAACTGCAGAACCGATTGCGGCAAAGAAAGAAGCATAAAGAAGATAACCGAGAGCGAAATAGATGACGAAAGCAAAGATCATCTGTCCCCAGTTGATATCCTTGAGAGTGCTGAGAACAGCTCCCATTTCACTCTCATCCTGAGCCATAGCCATCATATCCTCTGCTGTCATTCCTCCCATGGAAGCCTCCATTCCTGCCATCTGCATCATCTGCTCAGCCTGAGCAGGATCGCCTGACATAGCATCCATTCCTCCGAACAGAGAGAATCCTCCCACAAGCAGAAGGGTCAGAAGAATCCAGAGGAAGAACTGTGTAAGAGCAACACAGGCAACACCTATTATCTTTCCGAACATCAACTCTGTAGCCTTCACTGATGAAACAAGTACTTCAACTACACGACTTGCCTTCTCCTCGATCACGCTCTGCATGACCATACCTGAGAACATGGCGATGAACATATAGATGATGATGGAAAGAACCATAGATATGATCATATAGACCTCGGAAGAAGTGATCTTTTCCTCACCTGATTCGGAAAGCGTGTAAGTTGACATGGATACATCCGATTTGATGTCCTCCATGATCTGCTTGAGGTCAGAGATCTGGTACTGAGCAAGACGATAGTCCTCCACGGCATCGTTCACCTTGGAAGTCACGCTCTCCTTCATGTCGATGCTCATAGGCTTCTCGGAATATGAAACGACTGACACACTGCGTGTTGCCTCGTCAACAGGAGAAATGACCACAAGGGCGTCGAGACCTAAGTCATTGAAACGAGCCTTCAGGCTGTCAACATTCTCAGTAGAATAATCACTGAAGTCAACAGCTTCTGAATCAACAAAATATGGCATAGCAATACCCGACTGGTCGATCACGGCGACCTGCTTTCCCTTCTCCTCCGACATGAACATGATCACGCTCGGAAGGATACACATGGCCGCAAAGAAGATCGGCACAAGGAAGGTAGTAAGAAGGAAAGACTTCTTCTTTACGCGGGTCAGATACTCACGAGAAATGATTGTTCCGATATTTCTGAATTTCATGGCTTATTCCTCCTCTGTTACAAGTTTGATGAAAATATCATTCATTCGTGGAACAAGTTCCTTGAATGAATTCACGGCAACGCCCTGCTCAAGTACTGCTGCAAGAACCTCATTCACCTGCACCTCAGGCTCGAGCGAAAGCACCGCTGTGTGACGTCCGGACTCGTCCTCATCCGAGAGAATCCTGAATACTCCGGCCTCAGCCTTGAGGGCTGTGGAACTTGTATATATGAGTTCCACGTTGTTGTTGCCATATTTGTGACGGATCTCATCGACTCCTCCGGTGATCACTACATGAGAATTGTTGATCAGTGCGATATTGTCGCAAAGTTCCTCCACTGACTCCATATTGTGGGTTGAAAGGATGATTGTCGCTCCTTCGTCACGCAGACGCAGGATCTCCTCACGGATGATCTGGGCGTTTACAGGATCGAAACCGGAGAACGGCTCGTCAAGAATCAGCAGAGAAGGCTTGTGAACCACAGTCGTGATGAACTGTACCTTCTGAGCCATACCCTTTGAAAGTTCCTCCACCTTCTTGTTCCACCAGCTCTCGATACCGAAGCGTACGAACCACTTCTTGAGTTCTGAAGCAGCTTCGCGCGAGCTCATCCCCTTGAGCTGAGCGAAATACATCGCCTGCTCACCTACCTTCATCTTGCGGTAGAGTCCTCTTTCCTCAGGAAGATAGCCGATCTTCTCTACATCATCCTGAGTGATAGGACGGCCGTCGAAAAGCACCTCACCGCCGTTAGGAATAGTGATACGGTTGATAATTCGGATAAGAGTGGTCTTGCCGGCACCGTTAGGACCGAGAAGACCGAAGATCTTGCCCTTGGGGATATCAACCGACACATGGTCAAGAGCTACCTTTTCTCCGAAGCTCTTGCATACATTGTTGCATTGTATAAGTCCCATATATATCAGATATTTAAGATTTTTGCTGTCAATTCCACCATAAGCTCCGCAGGAGTAGCCTCACCGACATCGCCACCCTTGCCCTTGTAGTCATACTCCTTCAGAAGCGCTATCACCGCCATGCATTTCTTCAAAGGATAATTACGGACTGCCGTGTCATATTCCGAAAAGAAATAAGGATTCACGCTCAGTATCTTTGCCTTCTGGTCATTAGCAGGACGCGGATTCTTCATCAGAAGAGCGCCGTATTTAAGGATCCTGTAGAAATGTGTATAGAGGGCACTTACAGCCATAGGCATGGCAAACTTTGCTGAAGAACCTATATAAGAGGCTATACGCAAAGCCTTTGCCGCATTCTTCATGGAAAGCTCCTTAGTCAGTTCGAAAATACTGAACTGACGGCTGATCCCGACATTCTTCTCGATGTCCGACGCAGAGACTTCCACTGCACCTTCAGGAAGATTCTTGAGCATCTTCTCCGTCTCTATGGCTATCTTGTTGAGATCGGTTCCGGCATGTTCCGCAAGAAGAGCTGCTGCATCTGGAGCAATCTTCAGACCTTTTGTCTGATAAAACATAGATATCCATTTCGGCATCTCATAATCTCTCAATGCTGCGGAATCCACAACGACACCCATCTTCGAGACAGTCTTGTAGAGCGATTTGCGTTTGTCAGCAGAAGCTCCGTGCATCGCTATCACAAGCACAGTTGACTCCAAAGGCTTCTGGCAATATACGGCAAGTTCCTCCAGGGTTTTCATCATCTGCGCCTCCTTCACCACCACCAGCTGCCTCTCTGCAAACATAGGATAGCGCCTCGCAGCAGTTGTCACGGCATCAGCATCCACATCAGCTCCATAACATACGGTCTGATTGAAATCACGCTCGCTTTCGTCAAGACAATGTTCCATGATTGCATCGCAAACCATATCGACATAATACGGTTCATCTCCCATAAGAAGATAAACCGGCTTGAACACTCCGTTGCGAGCGTCTGATACGATTTCCCTGCACAGGGAATCTATTTCTGCAAATCCTTTAGCCATAATCTTACAAAGGTAATATTTTAGACGCAAAATATGACCAAATACTACATAAAAAAACAGCACCCTGAGGTGCTGCCTTTAATTCCGAATAGTTTATTCTGCTCTTCTTTCCTTTACTTTCACAAGTTTTTCCTTAAGAATGTCTGCGCAGTCAACCACTGCGTCTTCGAAGGTCTTTGCATTCTTCTCGACCACGATAGTGTTGCCAGGGATGTTCACCTGAACCTTCACATTCTTGTTTTCATGGTCTGGAAGCAATGAAAGCGCTACATCCACTCCTGTAATCGCATCGTAGAACTTCTCGATCCTTGAGAACTTCTTCTCTACAAAGTCCAACAGTTTCTGATCTGCATTGAA
>JAFUQW010000047.1 GCA_017472115.1 Bacteroidales bacterium
ACGTGCTGCCCTCACAGCTGACCGTATGGCCAAGACTGCAGAGTTCTTCTCATTCGGTACAAACGACCTCACCCAGATGACATTCGGTTTCTCACGTGATGACGTAGGAACATTCATGGGTGACTACCTCGGCAACAAGATTCTCGATGCCGACCCATTCAAGACTCTCGACCAGAAGTCTGTCGGTAAGCTCGTTGACTACGCTGTAAAGGAGGGTCGCGGTACACGCAACGGTCTCAAGTGCGGTATCTGCGGTGAGCACGGTGGTGACCCTGCATCTGTAGAGTTCTGCTACAAGATCGGTCTCAACTACGTATCATGCTCTCCATTCCGCGTTCCTATCGCACGTCTTGCTGCTGCTCAGGCTGCAATTAAAGCTAACGCTTAATTGCAGCCGGAAGGCGACAGCTGACCATTATAGAAAAACGATGAAGTCTGGCAGACTTCATCGTTTTTTATTACATGATCCGAAGGGCATGGAACAAAAAAAAGGCGACTGGAACAGTCACCTTGATCATCGATTGCGATATGATTACGCGTTAAGAGTGTAATACTCACAATCCTTGCCGCAGCGTGTCTCTGTCACGACGTTGAGTTTACCCTCGCGTGCAAGCCATCCGAGAGCTGTATAGAACTCTGCGCTTGCAAGACCTGACTCCTTCTTGAGTTTGGTCTCAGTCATCTTACCATTTGTATTGAGGGCGTTCCAGATTACGCCTGCGTTGTTTCCGATGTTGTTGATTTCCATAATAATTAATCAATTTTAAATTTTAACCCATACCGGTCTCACACCGGCTTTTATTTTCTACTAACGGGCGCAAAGATAATCATTTTTTTGATATAATTAACTATTACACAAAAGTTTATAGAATACGAGATTTTAACAAATGAGTCACCTGATCCACGAATAAATTACATTTTATAACTAAAATAATCGAATTTATTTTCAATCATCAAGTCATTGATAATCAACACAGACAAATATTTATGTATAAATTTAAATAATATTTGATTAAAAAAGGTTATATTTGCTCAGATTTGCGGGTGTAGCTCAGTGGTAGAGCATCGGCTTCCCAAGCCGAGGGCCGCGGGTTCGACCCCCGTCACTCGCTCGAAACAAATGTTATCTGACAAATGAAGAAACTTTTGACAATTGCCTTCTTAGCCTGTTTCTGCATGGCTGCGGAGGCAAAAATCGTATTAGGAGGACTCTTTTCTGACGGTGTCGTTCTGCAGCAGGACACCAAAGCAGCCATCTGGGGAACAGCCTCACCAGGCGCTCAGATCAGCGTATCTCCATCATGGAACGGCTCTGCATACAGGTGCAAGGCAGATTCCGACGGAAATTGGAAGGTGTTCATTGATACACCTGAAGGTGGTTACAAGACTTATTCACTCTCAGTGAAGGGCGACGGAACTTCCTTGAAGGTCAATGATGTACTTGTAGGAGAGATATGGATGGCCTCAGGACAGAGCAATATGGAGATGCCTATGAGAGGATTCTTCAACTGCCCTGTGGAAAATGCGATCGACTTCATCAGTGCACCTGCCGCTACTGACAGGATAAGGATGTTCAATGTCCCGAAGGCACAGTCTTATGAACCTGTAAGCAACGTAACCGGACAATGGTGCGGAGCATGCAGCTCTACAGTTCCGGAGATGAGCGCTACAGCATATTTCTTCGCCCTCGAACTCAATCAGGTCCTTGATGTTCCTGTCGGCATCATTTCGGCGGCGTACGGTGGAGCACGCGTGGAAAGCTGGCTTCCGAAGGAAATTCTCGAAACATACCCGGATGAGGATCTCAGCCGCGATGCCATCGAGGCTATGCAGGACTATGTCAGGCCTTACCTCGCCTATAATGCAATGTTCACCCCTGTCAAAGGTTATACGGTCAAAGGTTTCATCTGGTATCAGGGATGCTCGAATGTAGGAAAGCACGAGCAATTCCCCGAGCGTATGACGACGCTTATAGACCATTGGCGCAAGGAATGGGGTGATACTGAAGCCGGACTTCCGTTCTATATGGTAGAGATCGCTCCGTACCGTTACAAACCTGCCGGACCGGTAAGCAATGCCGCTCTTCTTCGTCAGGCCCAGCATGAAGTGGCTGCAACCGTTCCGAACTGCGGAATAGTAGTGACAAACGACCTGGTGGAAAGCTATGAGATGGACAACATCCATCCGGCAAAGAAACAGGAAGTCGGACAACGACTTGCATATCTGGCCCTCAACCGTAATTACGGACATCACCGCATAGCTTGTTACAGTCCTGCAGCTCAGGAATGCGTTGCCATGAAGGATTCCAATGAAGTCGGTGTTGTCCTCAGTCATTGCGACAACGGGCTGAGCAGATGGATGGAGATCGAAGGTCTTGAAGTGGCAGGAAGTGAAGGTGTATTCTATCCTGTGACATACGCATATTTCGAATGGGAGACCCGTGTGCTCCGCATCAGATCGGAATTCGTACATGATCCATGCGAAGTACGTTACGGCTGGGGCGACTTCAAGCCCGGCAATCTCAAGAATGCCGAGGGACTTCCTGTCGCACCTTTCCATATAAAACTGAAAAAATAACCGATCATGAAAGGTACATATATATTTTTAGCTGACGGATTCGAAGTATCCGAAGCCCTGACAACGGTCAACATGCTCCGCAGAGGAGGCATCAATGTCAAGACCGTTTCTATCTATGATGACAGAATAGTTACCAGTTCCAACAGAATTCCTGTGGTTGCCGACATGGCTTTCGGCGAATTCAAGGCCTCTACCTCTTTCGGTCCATGCCTGCCGTCCGATGTTATGATCTTTCCCGGTGGAATGCCGGGATCGGCCAATCTTGCAGCCTTCAGGAAACTGATGGACATCATGGTTCAGCATTACACCGAAGGAGGGACAGTAGCCGCAATCTGCGCTGCACCAAGTGTAGTGCTGACTCTTCTGCCGGATATCGAAGGCAAGAGAATGACCTGCTACGACGGCTTCGAAGAGGCTATCATGGCCAAAGGAGCTGAGTATGTCAAGGAAGGAGTTGTAATTGACGGAAACATGATAACCGGACGTGGCCCGGGTTGGGCGGTTGATTTTGGGCTTGCCATCCTCGCACATGTCAAGGGACAGGAAGCTGCCGACAAGGTCAAGGCCGGACTTATGCTTTAGAGAAAAGTACTAAAACCTGAAAATATGGAATTCAAAAACAAGACAGCCCTTATCACGGGCGGAGGAACCGGCATCGGAGAGGCAATGGCCTACCAATATGCCATGAAGGGCACCAATGTCATCCTTACCGGAAGACGACTGGAAGTGCTTGAAAAGGTTCAGAAGAAATGTATCGAACTCGGCGTGAAGGCATGGTGCAAGACCGTGGATGTCGAGAAACCCGAATCTATAGATGAGCTGGTGGCATGGATTCACAGCGAAGGCCATCAGATCGATTTCCTGCTTCTCAATGCCGGTATATCTCAGAGAGCCCTTACGCTTGAAACAGACATCAGCGTTGACCGCAGACTCATGGAAGTCAATTATTTCGGAGGTATCTATCTTGTGAAGTCTCTCAAGGAGATGTTCATCGAGAGAGGAGTACATATAGCTGTAGTGTCCTCTGTTTCAGGAGTTTTCGGCTTCCCTGTACGTTCTGCATACTGTGCTTCAAAGCATGCGATTCACGGTTTCTACGAAACCATAGCATTGGAATACCCGCAGATCAAGACAACGATCATCATCCCTGGACGTATCCACACTGATGTGTCTAAGAATGCTCTTGACGGCAACGGAAAAGCTACCGGCGTGATGGATCCCGGTCAGGCAAACGGATATGACGTGAACAAGTGTGCCCGCAAGGCCATACGTGCAATTGCACGCGGCAAGCATCAGAAGGTGATCGGTGGATTCGACACCATCATGGTACCGTTCTACAAATACATACCTTGCCTTTTCCGTCTGATAGCACGCAATGTCTCAGCACGATGAATTGCTGGCGGACAAGATACTGACAATCAGCAAATTACCACTAATTCGCTGCTGCAGACAGACAGCAGCGAATCATAGGTTAATCATTATAAATCAACAACTTAAGAGCCAGTTGAAAATGGGAAAAAGAAAAGTGATCTGCGGTGTACAGCAGGTCGGTATAGGAGTCAGAAGCGTAGAAGAGGCATGGCCTTGGTACAGGAACATATTCGGCGTTGACATCAAGATTCTCGGAGATGTCGGTGTAGCTGAAAGAATGCTTCCATACACGGGCGGAAAGCCTCAGCCTAGATACGCCATCCTTGTGATCAATCTCCGTGGTGGCGGTGGATTCGAAGTGTGGGAACCGCGCGAGCGCGAGCTCAACTACATTCAGTTCACTCCTGAATTCGGAGATTATGGAATATTCGCATGCAAGGTGAAGTCACGCGACGTGCGTGCTGCATATGAGGAAATGAAGAAAAAGGGGGTGAACATACTCACCACACCTGCACCGAATCCAGCTGGAAAAGAGCATTTCTTCATCCAGGACCCTTGGAACAACATCTTTGACATAGAAACAGATGATTATTGCTTCTATAACGAGGACAAGAACACAGGAGGAAACAACGGAGCCACTCTCGGAGTTTCAGATATGGAAAAGTCGATCAAGTTCTATGGATCGATCATGGACTACGACAAGGTCGAGTACGACGTTACTGATGTATTCGAGGATCTCAAGGGAGTTCCGGGCGGTCAGTACAAGCTCCGCAGAGTTATGCTCACACGTTCGAAACCTATCGAAGGACCTCTCAGCCAGGTGCTTGGAACTTCACATATCGAACTTGTGCAGAGAATCGAAGAAGAAGGTGTTCCTGCTCCCCGCAAGCTTTATGAAGGACGTCTTTGGGGAGATCCTGGATTCATTCACCTCTGCTTCGACGTACGTAACATGGAAGAGATCCGAAAGGCGTCAGCAGCTATGGGACATGAGTTCGTATGCGACAGCGGACGTGACTTCCAGATGGGTGAAGCTGACGGACATTTCACCTACATCGAAGATCCGGACGGAACGCTCATCGAGTTCGTCGAGACATTCAAGATTCCTATCATGAAGAAATGGGGCATCTATCTGCATCTTGCCAACCGGGATGACAGCAAGCCGCTGCCGGCATGGATCCTCAAATGTCTCAAATTCATGAGGACAAAATAATCCGACAATAAAAAATGACAGCGTGAGTGCTGTCATTTTTTATTTGAATTCCGATCTTACTATTGCATCATAAAGATTGCTGCAGGCCTCCTCAAGGAGGTCGAGCACAAGGCTGAAACCTTCAGCCCCCATATAATAAGGATCAGGGATATAACTGATCTTGTGCGTCGTGAGAAAATCAGCCATCCTACGGACCTTGTGAGTTGCCTCCACTGAAGGAGCAAGATGCATGAGGTCTTCATAATTCTGATCATCCATCGCTATTATCAGATCGAAATCAAGAAAATCAAGACCAGAGACAGGACGAGCCTTATGTGTCAGGGCGAATCCTCTGTACATTGCTGCAGTCCGCATACGTCGGTCAGGCAGTTCTCCCCGATGTCCGCTGTATGTACCGGCTGAATCAGCTTCTATCTTATCCTGCATGCCGTGTTCACGTACAAGATGCTCGAATATGCCCTGAGCTGCCGGCGAACGGCAAATGTTCCCCAGGCACACGAAAAGGACTTTGTATTTCTGACTTATATTTTCCATGAGATACTTGGGCTAACGTATGATTATCCGCTCAATGCGGCGAGGCACAGAAGTGAGGATTTCGTATGGGATGGTGTCAAGTATGGATGCAAGTTCCGAAACCGTCGGATCTTCTCCGAATATGGTAACGGTATCTCCGACCTTGACATCCACACCGGTGACGTCGAGCATAGTCATGTCCATGCATATGTTGCCTATGGTAGGGACCTTATGACCGTTTACCGAAAAAGACGCATTACCTCGGCTCAGATGTCTGTCAAGACCGTCTGCATACCCTACAGGAATGGTTGCTATCACTGTTCCTTCCGGAGCGATCTTGCCATGTCTGCCGTATCCTATGGTACCGTCACCCGGCTTCAGGGTCTTGACCTGAAGGACCTTGCACTTGAATGACGCAACAGGGCTGAGTTCAACTCCCGGAATCGCGCTGACTCCGTATATACCGATACCCAAGCGGACCATATCGAACTGATACTGAGGGAATCTTTCGATTCCAGCCGAATTGAGGACATGGTAGAGAGGCTTGTAACCGAGAACTGCTGAGAGTCTGTCTGCATTTTCCTTGAAAAGCGCTATCTGACCGAGTGTGAATTCATCACTTTCCGGTTCGTCAGCAGCGGCGAGATGAGAATAAACAGACTTCACACGAACTTCTCTGCAACCGCTCAGAAATGCCATAAGTTCATCCATTTCCTCAGACATGAATCCGAGACGATGCATTCCTGTATCTATCTTGATATGTACAGGAAAATCATTCACTCCCCTCTTGCGAAGCACTTCGCAAAGTTCCTTAAGTGCACATAGATTCGGGATGCCAGGTTCAAGAGAATTGTCTATTATTTCCTCGAAGGAATCGGTTCCGGCAGTCAGGACGATTATAGGCGACTTTACTCCGGCATCCCTTAGCTCCATTCCCTCCACAGGGTATGCCACGGCCAGATAATCAGCCCCGGCATCTTCCATCAAAGAAGCAAACTCAACAGCACCATGTCCGTAAGCATTAGCCTTCACTAACACAAGCAGTTTTGTCGAGGGTTCAAGTCTCGACCTGAAGTATCTGTAATTCTCAAGGCATCCCTTGAGATTGATCTCTAATCTTGAAAAGTCGTCTTTTCTGTTCATTTGCACTCTAATCCTCAAAAACGCCTGCAAAAATACGAAATTATCCTTATTTTTGCTTTATGTAATCTTATAAAAGAAAAGACATGAACATTTGGATAATAATGATCATCATCATGGTTCTGAGCTTCATAGTCCAGCAGATGCTCCAGAGCCGGTTCAGCAGATACTCCAAGGTGGGACTTCCCAACGGCATGAGCGGTGCGGAAGTCGCACAGAAGATGCTGCATGACAACGGAATTTACGATGTTAAGGTCGTTCCGGCAAGAGGAATGCTTACTGACCACTTCAATCCTCAGACAAAGACCGTAGCTCTGAGCGAAGGCGTCTATGCAAGCAGAAGTATTGCCGCAGCAGCCGTCGCCGCACATGAATGCGGACATGCCGTACAACACGCAAAAGGTTATGCTCCGCTCAAGATGCGCTCTGCTCTTGTGCCTGTGGTCAATTTCGCTTCAGGGATCGTTCAATGGGTGTTGCTTGCCGGAGTCATATTCATCAATACATTCCCGGCACTTCTATGGTTCGGAATCCTGCTCTTTGCTGCCACGACGGTATTCAGTTTCGTCACACTTCCTGTGGAAATAAACGCAAGTGCGAGAGCAATAAGCTGGCTCTCAAGCACCGGAATAACCGACAGTCGTACACAGCCGATGGCCATAGATGCATTGAAATGGGCAGCATATACTTATGTAGTAGCCGCTCTCGGTTCTCTTGCCACGCTTCTGTATTATATCGGCCTCGCACGACGCGACTGAGTATAACCGCATATCTGCAGAACATCTGCCCTGCGGATCGACAAGGGGACGGCTTTTCGGCCGTCCCCTTGATCATATAAGGTTGAAGATTTATTTCTTCCGTTCAGTAAGATAAAGATCCGCAAGCGGTATCAATACCATGAAGTCGCAGAACGCCAGCATTGCCACTGCTCCATATGCACCTATCGTAAGCGCCATTGCCAGCGCATAGAGGAATGAGAATGCATGGAGAAGTATCAGAGCTATAGCAGCAAGAAGCCAGAACTTGAGAGATGTCACGTGCCACAGGATCATGGCGATTACCGTACAGAATAGCGGAATGAAGAACATCAGATTCTCCCCAAGCGCAAAGACAAGCACGAGCGAAAGGACAAACATCAGGAAAAGAGTACCGTACAGCACTCCGTATGCATTCCTGGCCGCAGCCGCGACCCCGGCACTATGCCTCATCGATGCAGCAGTCTGACGGATTGCCTTTCTTCTGACCGACAGATAGATCAGAGCCGTCACTGCCGCAAGAATCACTGTTGAAACTATCATCGCAACATTGTCGAATGGTACTCCGACAACAATTCCGAACGGTTTGAACCTTGCTCCGGCAACCAGAGCACTGACATATCCTACAAGTTCACCCAACGCAAGCACGCCGATGGCTACACACAGGACAATACCTGAGATCTTGAATGCATTTGCAGCCGCAAGACGTCCTCTGATTATCTCGAATCCGAACAGAAGCAGGAAGAAAAGTGCTGTCACAAGATTCAATATGAGATAGAATGTCTTGCTGAAATTGAAAAGTCCGAGACCGGGTACAGTAAAATTGACTGTATCCTTGTCTGACTTGAGTGCATCAACATCTGCATAGTCTCCCGTAAGATATGCAAGAGATACAGGTACGACCTGAGCTCCGTAATGCTGGATGGATTTCTCGCTGATGTTACTGAAATTATCAAGATCGGTATGATAGTGATTGATGTCGGCTATCGTAGAGAAATTCATGCCGGGAATCTCATCCTTCACGATCGTGAAGTCGGTGAAATTCGGCATGAAGCCATAGACTACAGTAGTGAGGGAATATGTATATGGATACTTTGCCGCATCGGCATAAAGATCCATCACCTTCTCATTTCCCGGGCATGTCTCGAAAAGAAGTGCCGGACCCCAAGGTCCACGCGCCTCAAGATTGATCATGAAGCCGACATTGTCGAATACCTCGCGGTCGTTTTCCCAGATGGCCTTCATTCCCATCATGCCGACTTCTTCAGCATCTGTAAAAAGCACCTTTACACCCTGTTTCCAGTCCTGCCTCTGCTTGAGGACCTGACCGAGAGTCTCCAGGACGACTCCTACACCGTATCCGTCATCCGCAGCTCCATATGACCACACGGTATCCTTAGGCATCGGCTGCGAATAACGTGAATCATAATGAGCCACCATCATCATGTAAGTGGTATCATCGGACGCTGCAAGAGGAGGAAACTCCGCAAGCACATCATAAGCATCAAAGGAATATACCACATGCTTGTTCTGAGGGCCGACAAGAGAATCATATCTGAATATCATGACATCATCGGCACCAAGTTCTTCAAGACGTCTGACAAGATATTCCCTGACTTCCGCTCTCTCCTGCGGATGAGCTACAGAGTGATGGTCTTTGGATATGACTTTTATATCCGCTGCGACTCTGGCTGCGGAAAATTCCTCTGCGTCTTTAGATTTAGGCGAAGGCTGCGTCAGAATTCCATAGGAAAGAAGTCCCATGGCGATAATGACCACAGAAAGTATCAAAGGTCTGAATCTGCTCATTTTCATTTAGGATTTAGTACAGGAGCATTACAGAAGATTTGCCTTTTCAATATCCTTGAAATATCTGTATGTGTTGACCTTGAGTTCTCCGACTGCAAGTTCGTCAGCCACAATAATACCGTGCGGATGAGCCTGAAGGGCTGACAATGTGCACTTCTGGGAATATGCACCTTCTATGGCTTCGCGAAGCGCATTTGCCTTCTTGTGTCCGAAAGCAAGCACAAGGACTTCCTTGGCATCCATGACAGTACCTACACCCACTGTAAGGGCAGTTGTAGGAACCATGCTGACATCTCCGTCAAAGAAACGTGAATTCACGAGAATGGTATCATATGTAAGAGACTTCACTCTTGTACGGGAAACGAGTGAAGAGAAAGGCTCGTTGAATGCGAGATGACCGTCCTCTCCTACTCCACCCATGAAAAGGTCGATACCGCCGGCAGCCACGATCTTAGCCTCGTATGCGGCGCATTCAGCAGCAAGGTCTTCGGCATTGCCGTTGAGAATGTTGATGTTTTCCTTAGGAACGTCAACATGGTCGAAGAAGTTGCGCGCCATGAATGAATGATAGCTTTCAGGGTGCTCCTCCGGCAGACCTACATATTCATCCATGTTGAAGGTTATCACATTCTTGAAAGAAACCTCTCCTGCCTGATACATGCGGATCAGTTCCTTATATGTAGCGACAGGCGTACCACCTGTAGGGAGTCCAAGTACAAAAGGCTTGTCAGTAACTGCCGCTTTTGCCTTTATTCTTGACACGATGTAATTTGCAGCCCACTTTGAGCCGTTCTCGCTGTTTTTCTCAATAATTACTCTCATGATAAAATTACTTTTTATAACTTACAAAGTTAAAAAGTCTTGCCAAAAAAGGCAAGACTTTTAAGAACTATTCCATCAGTTTCTTGTATTTGAATCTCTTCGGTTCCTCATTTCCAAGACGACGTTTCTTATTCTCCTCATATTCCGAATAGGAACCCTCAAAGAAATACACCTGGGACTCACCCTCGAAAGCAAGAATATGGGTAGCGATACGGTCAAGGAACCAACGGTCGTGAGAAATCACGACGGCACATCCCGCAAAATTCTCAAGACCTTCCTCAAGAGCACGGATGGTGTTCACATCAACGTCATTCGTAGGCTCGTCGAGAAGGAGGACGTTTCCTTCATCCTTCAATGTAAGAGCAAGATGCAGCCTGTTACGTTCACCTCCGGAAAGGATGCCGCAAAGCTTTTCCTGATCCGCTCCCGAGAAATTGAAGCGGGACACATATGCACGGGCGTTGACTTCCCTCTTTCCGAGCTTCACGAATTCCGAATTCTCGGCAATGGTTTCATACACGGTCTTGTCCGGATCTATGCTTCTATGCTGCTGATCGACATAAGCCAGCTTCACGGTCTCACCTATGGTTATTTCACCAGAATCAGGGGTATCAAGTCCCATGATCAGACGGAAAAGAGTTGTCTTACCTGCACCGTTAGGACCGATCACACCTACGATACCTGCAGGCGGTAGCACGAAGTTGAGATTTTCATAGAGCAGTTTGTCACCATATCCTTTTGAGACATTCTTGAACTCGATCACCTTGTTGCCAAGACGAGGGCCGTTAGGGATGAAGATCTCAAGATTAGCTTCTTTCTCCCTTCCGTCATCTGCCGCAAGTTTCTCATAAGCACCGAGACGTGCCTTTGATTTCGCATGACGCGCCTTAGGGGCCATACGTACCCATTCGAGCTCCCTTTCAAGAGCCTTGCGGCGCTTGCTTTCCTGTTTCTCTTCCTGTGCTAGTCTGGTACTCTTCTGGTCAAGCCATGAAGAATAATTGCCTTTCCATGGAATTCCTTCGCCTCTGTCAAGCTCAAGGATCCACCCCGCCACATTATCAAGGAAATAACGGTCATGGGTTACAGCTATCACAGTACCCTTGTACTGCTGCAGATGTGCCTCAAGCCACTGGATGCTCTCTGTGTCGAGGTGGTTGGTAGGCTCGTCAAGAAGAAGGACATCCGGCTGACGCAGAAGCAGGCGACAAAGTGCGACACGACGGCGCTCACCGCCGCTCAAGGTTCCGACCTTCGCATCAGAAGGGGGACATTGAAGCGCATCCATAGCCCTTTCAAGCTTGGAATCAATCTCCCAGCCACCGCAGTTCTCTATCTTTTCGGTAAGCTCACCCTGACGCTCGATCAGAGCTGCCATCTCATCATCAGACATCGGCTCACAGAACTTCATGTTCACCTCTTCGTACTCCTTGAGAATATCCATGACTTCCTGCACTCCTTCCTGTACGACTTCGATGACTGTCTTTTCCGGATCCATCTGAGGTTCCTGCTCAAGATAGCCTACAGAATAACCCGGTGCCCATACGACCTCGCCCTGATACCCTTTCTCGATACCGGCGATTATCTTCATCAACGTTGACTTACCGGCACCGTTAAGTCCGACAATACCGATCTTCGCACCATAAAAAAATGAAAGATAGATGTCCTTGAGAATGACTCTGTTGTTATGAGGAAGGATCTTTCCGACCCCGTTCATTGAAAAAATTATCTTCTCGTCTGCCATAGTTTCAATATTTTACGCAAAGATAATCTTCCCTCAGCGATTCCACAACTTATTTTGATTTCTCAGATGCTTTAATCTTTCTTTTCTGCACCAGTCACCGGGATTCTCGTTCATAAAAAGCCTGAAAGCCATATTGAAAGATGCTACCGAATTGAAGCCGCTCGAATTGGCAAGTTCAATGATCTTCAGTTCGGGATTCTGTCTGAAAAGCCTCACCGAATAAGTCACACGGTAGTAATTGACGAACTGGCAGAAATTCCTTCCGGTATATTGGTTGATGGCTCTGGATATGTATAGCTTGTTGGTGAAAACAACTTTGACTACATCATTTATTGTCAGTTCGCCATTCAGATATGGCTTCGTTTCCTCAAAATATGCGACAACCCTTTCATATATATCCTTATACTGGTCATCTTCATCTGATTCTTCATTAGCTACTTCCACGTGAGAGATCTTCATGGATTCGACAATCCTTCTCTCATGCCTTCCCCACAAGACAAACATCGAACCCGAAATGAAACGTACGCTTACGGCAAGAGTCTCGATAAAGAGAAGCAATGAGAAAACTCCCTCATGAATCCCTGGGTTCCGGCTTACAGACGACACTGCAGCAAAGGCCATCACATCGATCAGCAGTACGATCACATAAAAGGAATCTATCGAAAGATTTACAGAAAACCAGACGGTTCCTGACTTCATTACCGTCCTGACATCCCGTATCCTCACATATAATGAAGCAAGATACATGAGGGCGACAGAAACGGCAACAGATATGGTAGCATACAGCATTGCCTGCCTTGAGGGAAATCCGCACAGACCGGCAGCCACGATCAGCCAATACGCAGCCAAAGAGGCCTGAATGACAAGACCTGATATCACGAGGCGGTATGCATGTTCCTTTTCCCACACTGATGACGTCATTGTCAGCAGAGGCATGAGGCAGACTGTCATATCAAGCACCAGGGATACAGGTTCACCGGCCCCGGCAAGCATGTCACATGCCACCACAGCAGTTCCTGATGCAAGTACATAAGGAGATAGTCCGGCAAGATGATCCATCCTGTCCCGATACCGTCGGTTTCTATGAAAGATCAGGATCATCATAAAAACATATGACACAATAATGGCTGATCCGATAATCATACACATATCTATATATTTCATACCGGACAAAAGTATGTAAAAACTCCCTTCCGAAGCATTGCGGAAGGGAGTCATTCGTCACAAATTTCTTTTTTTTATAGTTTTTTCTTTTTTTTATAGTCCGATGATCCTGAAATTCAGTTCTTACCTTTTACTTTGATGGTATCGAAACCCTGTCCATAGACACCCATGACTGATGACACGGAAAGAAAGGCATCCGGATCAATGCTCTTGACATAACGGAGAAGAAGATTCAGATCAGCTTTTCTTGTGACTACCATCAGAACTTCCTTTTCCTCCTTCGAATACCATCCTTTTGCAGGAAGGACTGTCACACCGCGCTTCATGTCAAAGGCAATTGCATCTGCCATTTCAGAGACCTTCTTGGTAAATATGAATGCCTGAACAGACTGCTTGGATCCTGAAAGATAGAGATCGATGGCATATCCGCTTACTGTAACCTGAATCAAGCCATATACCACTACCGCAAGCTTCTCTGAGAAAGGAAGGAGTTCTCCTGTTTCGGTATATGAAGGGAACAACAGTGATGACAATATGATTCCCACATCTATGATCAGGATGACTCTTCCCGGAGATGCAGGCTTGAACCGGCACCACACCAAGGCAATTATATCAGTACCTCCGGTACTACCTCCACGGGAAATCGACAAGCCTATACCGAAACCGGCAATGATACCTCCGATGAAAGTACAGATCAGTTTACCGTTGGATATGGCGAATTCGTGTATGAAGTCTGCAGGTATGATCTTCGGCATTATGCTCAGCATGACGGAAGTCATGACTATGGCATATATAGTCTTGCCACCGAATCCTGTACCCAGAATCTTTGTTCCGATGATGAGCAGCAGGACATTCAGCACGAAATATGTGATTCCCATCGGGATGTCGGTCGCATACATCAGAATCGAAGCGAAGCCGGAAACACCTCCACCCACGAGATTGTTAGGAAGGAGGAAAACCGACCATCCCAAAGCATATGATACGACTCCCAGTGTGACCAAGGCATAATCCTTCAGGAGTCCCGGCCAGGATTCACTAAACAGTTTCTTTTCCGCCATTTGCCTTTCCCTCCTTCTTGACTTTGAGACCGGTCTTGATTTCCTCAAAACCTTCGCCATAAACGCCATGAGCCGTTGAAACGGAAATGAAAGCCTTCTTGTCTATGGACTTTACCTCATTTATGACTTCATTCATCTGATTCTTTCTCGATATGACAAGAAGCACCTTGCTCTCATTCTGGGAATACCAGCCTACAGACTGAAGAGCAGTGACGCCACGACGGACATCCTTGATTATATGGTCTGCAATTTCAGCGTACTTCGTCGAAAAAATGAGAATCTGCACAGACGACTTGTTGCCGAGCAGCACATAATCGATTCCGAATGAGAAGCCGAGCATTACGACATAAGCATAGATCATATCGACAATTCCCTTGCCCGGGACGAACAGCAGGCTCGTGATGATGAAGATGTCTGTAAAGAGATATACCTTTCCCACAGATACCGGCCAATACTTGTTTACGATCATCGCTATGATGTCCGTACCTCCGGTACTTCCTCCTCTGAGCATTATCAGACCGATACCGACAGACTCCATCGCCGCTCCAAGAAGAGCAACCAGCAGTTTGTCTGGAAAATCAGTGACTTCAAGTACAGGGAACATAGGAAGGACTTCAAACAATATTGAAGTCAGGGCCAGCACATAGATCGTCTTGACACCGAATCCCCTTCCAAGGCTCAGGAAGCCCAATACGAGAAGAATGATATTAAGAGCAGGATATGTCCATCCGACCGGAATGCCTGTACCATACTGGACAATGGTACAGAGACCGGTCAGACCGCCGCTTGCAAGTCCGTTTGGAATCAGGAACGAAGTCCATGCCAAACAGAAGATCAGCGAACCGACCGTCATAAGGAAATAATCAAGAAATGCAGTCAGAAACTTATTTGATTTCATAGGTCCTAAACAGGTTATTTTACAACAATGTTTACAATCTTTCCAGGTACAACGATCACTTTGACGATATTGCCGCCTGCAACATACTTCGATGTCTGCTCCAGCCCACGTACATGAGAATCAACATCCTCACGGGACATATCGAGCGGAAGTTCAACAGTAAAACGTGTCTTTCCGTTGAATGAGACAGCATAAGTGCAGTTGTTCTCTACAGTATAGGCCTCGACATATTCAGGGAACTTGGCATAAGTGATGCTTTCCTTATGTCCGAGAGCCTCCCAGAGTTCTTCCGCAATGTGAGGTGCGAACGGAGAAAGCAGTATGATGAGAGGTTCGAGAATCTCACGTTTCGTACACTTGAGATCGTTCAGTTCGTTTACTGCGATCATGAATGCGCTGACCGCAGTATTGAATGAGAACGACTCGATGTCCGTACGGACCTTGCCGATAAGCTTGTGAAGAGACTTGAGTTCATCAGCCGAAGCCTTCTCATCAGTCACGATGAAGCCATCGCGGTCGTAGAACATCCTCCACACCTTCTTGAGGAAGCGGTTCACTCCGTCGATACCCTTTGTATCCCATGGCTTTGACTGCTCGAGAGGCCCGAGGAACATTTCGTAAAGACGCAATGTATCAGCTCCGTACGTATCACATATCATGTCCGGATTAACGACATTGAACATGGACTTTGACATCTTTTCGATAGCCCATCCGCAGATATACTCGCCATCTTCAAGTATGAATTCTGCATCAGCGAAGTCCGGCATCCAGTTGCGGAATGCCTCAAGGTCGAGACGATCGTTG
>JAFUQW010000048.1 GCA_017472115.1 Bacteroidales bacterium
CGAAGTGGCCGACCTGCTCGAGCAGGACGGATACACTGACGAGGCCATTGAGATAAAGGCCATCGTGGCAAGGCATTACGGAAAGCCCGACAAGCAGTGGGAGAAGATAATCAAGCTTGATTATTACCGTCCTCTTGTGGTCAGCTATCTGCCAAAGCTGCGCTCGGTGAAATGCAGCTACAAATCAGAAGTGTATCGTCCTCTCACTCCTCAGGAAATCCTTGACAAATACCGCAACGATTCCCTTTATTATAATGGAAAGAAGCCTATGCTCCTTTATGAATACTGGAATCTCTTCCAGATGATCGAGGACAAGGAAGAATTGGAGAGGCTTTACAAGAGGGCCTACGAGGAGTCGAAGCTTTCGCTGAAGAAGCCGTGGATGCTTGCAGCCAACAATCTCGCGGTTTCATACCTTGAAAGGGGGCATGTCGATACCACGGTTCTTGCTCCGTTCATCGACATCACTGTGCATGGATCCAACGTGACCCGTACGTTCAACGATGGTATCCGTCAGACTTCGGAACTGATCAACCCTGCCGAATTAGTTGTCAATCAGCTGATAATGTATCTTCGCGACAATAATTTCCGAAGCGCCAGCATCATGGCCAAGCTGCTTCCGGACACCGATGAGTACAAGATGGTGAAGGCGTTCACTATGTGTCTCGGAGGACATTACAAGACGCGCAGGGATGCATCCCAGGAAGATAAACTGAGGGCGAATGAAGTATTCGAACTCGTGAGGGATTCGTCTCCGGTCAACAAGGTGGTGATGAATCTGGCACTGAAGAACAGGGGTAATGACGAGGCGGCACGCAAGGCGGTAGAGGAACTGGACCCTAACGATCCGCTCACCTCTTACTTCAAGACTATTCTGATAAGCCGTAAGGCGGATATTCTGGACTTCGGCGATGAAATGGAAGCTATAGCTCATCTCAAGACGTGTTTCTACAAGGATGAGAAATACATAGCGATAGCCGCAGGAGACAGCGACATCAACAAATATGTGTTCGAGTTTGCGCTCGAAGAGTATAAATTAGAAAAGGAAGCTCTGTAGAATGTTTCGAAAAATCATCATATCCGCTTCTCTTCTCCTTGCAGGATGCTTTGCCGCATCTGCCCAGGTTCTTGAGCAGGTCACCGGACAGGCTTCTGTTGCAGGACAGATCACACAGGCACCCGACAGCATAGCGAAACCTGCCGGGCCGGGATTCAATGCAATGAACTACAGCATGCAGAAGAGAAACAGGCCTAAGGGACAGCCCTTCGTCTCGGACAGATTCAGTGACAACTCATATATGATGCTTGGAGCCGGAGTCAAGACCCTGTATCCACGCGCAGGCTACCACTACAGTCTCGGACAGACGATGACATTAGGCTACGGAAAATGGCTGAATGCCTATAATGCATTGGAATTCAAGGTAATCGGAAGCACATTTACCCGCAAGGAGAATAACGGGCGCTTCCTGACCGGAGAATCTTACTTCTCACATAAGTTCAACTTCATCGGATATCTCGGGGGCTACAATCCGAAACGGCCATTCGAGATCACCACGGTTGAAGGATTGGGCTACAACATTTCATATTTCAATGAAAGTCTCACCCATGCATTCGGAGCGCACCTCGGTCTGAACTTCGAGTTTGCTTTCTCGGAGCATGTGGATCTCTATATTGAGCCGCTTGCCACATTCTACACAGACGCCGTCGATCATTCCGGCGACCTGAACTGGCACAAATATGATCTCGGATTCAGTGCGAGCGTCGGACTGAACTTCAAATTCGACAGTTCGAGACGCATCAGAATCCTTATCGAGAAGGATGAAGCTGCAAAAGCAGGCAAATCACGTACAGAGGGACTGTTCGTCACCCTCATGACAGGAGGACAGTTCCAGAATTCGGAGCTTGTCCATCAGAATGTCGGGTTAATCTCATCCATCGGACAGCATACCGGTCTGTCTGTCGGAAGATGGTTCAACAGGATTTTCGCATTGCGAGGCACAGCATTCTTTTCCAACAACAAATGGAATATTCATGACGAGATAGTCTATCCTGCCCGCTACATGGGAATGAGAGCGGAAGCGATGGTCGATCTGATCGGTCTGTTCAGCAAAAAAG
The DNA here is from genome assembly GCA_017472115.1 of Bacteroidales bacterium. The sequence continues at coordinate 2,116 of JAFUQW010000048.1, forward strand.
AGAACAGATGGTTCTCACTGCCCGTCATGGCCGGCCCTGAAGTCGGATTCATGAACAAGATGGACTACAATGACAACAATCTGAACAGATATTATATAGGTGTCGCCGCCGGCATGCAGGTTCGTTTCCTGATCGCAAAGCATCTCGACATGTTCCTCGAACCGAAATTCTCTCTGGTGCCGTACTCGATAGCTTCCGACACCTACATCGACAACACAAAAAAGACCACCGATTATTTCGACGGTCTTGTGAGTCTTTCTTTCGGACTGGGTTACAAATTCTGATAAGATATGAGGCCGATCCTGACGGACCGGCCTCACTTTTTTCTTGGAATCCTCTGCTTCAGGATTGCATCCTGCTATTAAAGGTTAGGATTGATTTCCTTCCACTCTGCTACAGGTGGGATGATGCCGAGAGAGATGATCTCGTCACGCATAACCTGAAGGTGTGCGTATGAAGCGTCGAGTGCTGCAATCTCCTCCGGAGTACCGGTAACCTCACCGAAGTGAACGCCGGTTGCGTCGATCACTGTAGGCATAGCCATGAGGACATTCTGATACTTCTCGGTGTTCACGTAGCATCCTGCAGGCCAGTTGAACTGAGGACCGCCCATAGCAGCCTGGATCATGAGAACCGACTGATATGCAGGGCTCTGGAATGAAGAACGGCCACGGAGCTTGATGATGTTAGAACCACCCTGGATAG
>JAFUQW010000049.1 GCA_017472115.1 Bacteroidales bacterium
CTGGAACCTGAGCCTCTACAACGCATATTTCAACACCAATCCCATTACCGCATATCTCTACAGAGAATATAATTTCACAAAAGAGAATCTTTCGGGCCTGACATTCATTGGCGATGCTTACGGCGTCATCCCTATCATTCCATCATTCAATTACACTCTTAAATTCTGAATACCGTGAAGAAGTATTTGATTACCATAATGATCTTATTGATGAGCGCCACGGGATGCGAGTATCATTTCGAACTTGACAACATCGTGGAAGACCCGCTTATATGTATCAGATCGTATATGCCGGCCGGAGACAGCGCGGTCATACGCATCAACAAGACTGTGCCGGTCACTGTCATCGGGAAAGTTGATACTACACTCGTATCTCCCTCATATTCACTGAAATGCAACGGTCAGGAAATTAAACCAGACGAAATATGGTCTGAAAACGGATGCCTGCATATCAAGACCGGAGGATTCCACAGCGGCGACAGACTGGAGATAACGGCAACGGCTGAAGGGATGGAGACGGCTTCGGCTTCCACTATTGTACCCGAGCCGCTTCCGGATTATTCCGTAGAGACATTTCAGGATGAGAAAGGTTTCAGCATTACGAAAATCCATTTAACTGATATGCCGGAAAAAGGGAATTACTATGGAGCCGCCATAGAATATTATTCAGTCACAGAATATGAAGACGGGAGTCCCTACCGGGAATACGGATTTGTATTCGTTGACTTTAATGATGAAGAACTCCCTTTGGACTACAATGGCTATTATCCATACTATATCTATCGAGGAAACAAGGATGTGGTGCTCTGGAGCGAAAAGGACATGACTGAAGGGGCTTACGAAATAAGGATGGATTTCAAGAGACATCCTGAGAATTATGGTTACAAGAGAATAGAAAGATACATAAGGGTCCATCTTCTCCGTCTTTCCGAAGAAATGTACAGGAGGTTGTATGCGGAAGCAGCAACGGACAATTTCCTTGTTTCACTCGGATTCTCCTCACCTTCATTTACTTACAACAGCATAGACAACGGCACAGGCTATTTCGGAGCATATTCATACACATGCTCGGATTGGATTCAGGAAAGAATATGGGAAAAATGATGAAAATATCTGCATGCTTGCTTCTGGCTGCCTTTGCAGCAGCGGGCTGCTCGCATTATACCTTTCAGAAAGGAACGGACTGGAATCGGATGAATATCGTCATGACGAACAGGAGTTCCCACGAACTCAAGGTCAATTTCAGCGGCTGCGACTGGATAGACGGGACTGACACCGTCCGTCTTGAGCCTTACAACGGACTCTGGCAGATTGAAGTCCATCGGGACGGCATGAATGCCATCAGGATGGACGATGCCGTCATACGCATGGAGGTTGTCGGGAAAGACACACTGTGGATGGATTCCGGCTATACTTCATTAGGCAGATATAATCCTTGCTCAAGATACGGGGATGAAGGATTCATCGAATTATCCGACAATCATGGCAGATATCTTGTCTATTCCTTTTCGGACAAGGCTTATCAGGAGTTATGCGATTCTCTTGAAAAAATGAAGGTTTTCAGCATGACGGACCTATGCCCTTCTGAAATCGACAGAGAAACAGTTGCGGAAGCGGGATCATCCGAGGCGGTATTCACAAGAATATATCCAGTTCCGGCAGTCAGGGCCGGACTCAGACCCGGAGCATTGGTAAGCAAGGAAGCAGAGAGCATCGACAGAATAAGATTCATCAAAGGAACGGCTTTCGAAGCGGATTCGGTTGCAATAAAGGATACGACTTACAAGTTGACTTGGGAAGGAGGTGCAAGAGATCTTTATTATGACATCGACATGCTTCGGAAGTCATCGCTTGCACATCTGGGAGCCGATTTTGCATCTTTGTCAGGCAGACTTCCGGGCATGGAGATGAAAAAGTCGAGCAGCGTTGTATTCAGCCACGCAAAGGCGGTACGGACTGAATCTTTCACAGACAGACAAGTCTCGGAAGAAGTGATCGATGCGATAGAGAACGGGGCTGTAGCTGTCCGGTCGATAATATATGGAAAACTCATGTATCTTGTAGCAGAAGGCGACTGCTCTCCATCAAGATTGACTTATCTTGTAAATAAAGATATGGAAATATACGACAATGACCATACTACAGACAATATTGACTATCACCTCTTTACGTTGGACGAAAACGGTGAGTTCCAATGTACGTCCGGCGGCAGGGAACTTGTTGACACCTATCTGAACGGCATGGATGAACAGCCGGTCTTTCCCATTGCATTCACCGTGACCGATTTCAGCGGCAATACAACAGGAATCCATATCAAGGATGTGGATCTGTAAAGCTGTTACCGACGGATTTCCTTTACCAGACCGATTATGCGCCAGAGGGCGTAGAGTGCAAGGACTACATACAAGGCGAGAATGGCTTTGTCAGCTGTCGTATCCATGCCCATACGGACATCCTGAATTCCGAGAATGACGATGCATACGAAGATCACGGCGAGGAACACCGCATAGCAGATCTTGAGAATTCTGTTGTTCATATCACTGATTGTTTGATTTCAAAGATAGATTTTTTAAGTCTTGAAAAGCGAAAATGGTTGGTATTTTTCTTATATTATTAATATCAAGCTTTTTTAACAAAAAAGTTTTTGATAACTTTTTTAGAAAAAACAAAAATGTTATAAATCAGAGCGGCAATTGAATTCTTTTATCGTTTCATTGAATATCATTGTCTGACTTTTTTCTGACTTTTTTGCAAAAATACCCACTGAGAACCCCTCAATGATGATATAACAAATTTGTTAACCCTAATTTACCACGATTTCGTCAAGGAAAAGGAAACCGCGCATCGTACTTCTGCAGGCGTGGTATCGGACATATCTTGCGTCAACATCGCAGATGGTGTCGAAACTCCTGAACAGGAGTTCCGGACAGGTGACAGATATATCGTTCCATACGGTTGCTACATGAGTGAAGTTCTCCCCGTCCTCAGAGACGAGAATATCCACTTTCTCAGGCATGAATACGCCAGGCCCCGCCAACTGCATGAATGTTCCTCCGATGTAGCTTATCCTCGTGCTTTCTCCCATATCTATGGTCACGTCAATGTCAGAAAGGAAGCCTTGCCACCTCTTGTCGCTGTAGGTCCATCCACCTATGATGCCGTCGGTGAAGGTGGCCTCTCCTGAAGCGGGATACCACTGCTGTATCGGTTTGTTATAGACGACCTTCTTTCCCTTGGCCTTATGCTCAAGCCCTGTCTGCGCAAGTTTGCGCTCGCCATATTCATCTGCAAGGTCAAAGACAGTGTAACCAATTTCCCTGAGCATGTCGAGGGCATTCATGGCTCTTCTTCTGAAATCCTTGAGATCCTTGTTCCGGGGCAGACTCCACGCCGTCTCGGCAATGGCGAATGCCCGGGGCCAGTACATATATTCGGCATGGGAATCCGTTACCACGTATTCCGACCAGAGATTGGCCTGAACTCCCTTGAGATGATGAAGTCTGTCGGCGGGCATTGAAGCCTCAAGAGGCTCATAGACATAAACGGTATCGAGAGGAAGATAGCCTCCTATGGATTCGGGTTCACGGAAAGGAGCATCCTGAGCATGATCGAGATAGCAGTAACGACCCGGGGTCATTATTACATCGTGACCCGCAGCCATAGCCTCTATTCCACCCTCTGTGCCACGCCATGACATCACCGTGGCATCCGGAGCAAGCCCTCCATCCAGAATCTCATCCCATCCGATGATCCTGCGTCCCCTGGAATTGACAAATCTCTCTATCCGATGTATCATATAGCTCTGGAGTCCGTCCACATCCTTCAGCCCCTCATCTGCCATTCTCCGGAGGCATTTTTCACAGGTTTTCCAATGCTCTTTTCCCGCTTCGTCGCCTCCTATGTGGATATATTCGGAAGGAAATACTTCCATGACTTCAGACAATACGGTTTCAAGGAACTCAAATACTTTCTCGTTTCCTATGCAGAAGTCGCTGTCCTTGTAGGCCTCATTGCTGCAGCCTAACTCAGGATAGGCGGCAAGAACTTCCTCGCTGTGGCTCGGCATTTCTATTTCAGGTATTATTTCCACATGCCTTTCGGATGCGTACCTGACAAGCTCCTTCAACTCCTCCTTTGTGTAATAGCCTCCGTAAGCACCCGGAGTTCCTTCTTCGCAATAATGCCTGTCACCGGCCCACCATTCCTTCCATGAAGGATACGGCCTCCATGCCGCGAACTCCGTCAGTCTCGGATAAGCCTCTATCTCCATACGCCAGCCCGCTGCGTCTGTAAGGTGAATATGCATCCTGTTCATCTTGAAGAAGGCCATCGCGTCTATCTGCCTCTTCAGAAATTCTATGCTGCGGAAATGCCTTGAGACATCCACATGCAGGCCTCTGTAAGGAAATCTGGGATAATCCTTTATCTCACAACACTGCAGAGTCTTTATCCTGCCGTTTCCCGTCATCTGGCGCAAGGTCTGTCCGGCATAGAACACACCTTCGTCACCGGATGCCCTGACGGTTATTCCCTTCGGACCGACCTGCAGCACATAAGCTTCTGCACCGGCATCCGTCCGCTTTATCCTGACAACCTTGACTTCCGGAGTCTCAGTATAGGAATATGTTCCTTCTTTCAGTATGATTTCGGCAGGAACAGGTATCACAGCCTCTGGTCCTTGTGCAAAGCAAGGACAAAGGACTACAATAAAGAATATCAATGAAATGTTGTTCTTATGTTTCATTTCCGAAATATAAGTATTTTTCATCTATATTCAACAACTTTGCTTATGTTTGCATAAATGATATACAGACAATGAAAATGATCTTCGTACTGCTTCCGCTGATATACATAGGCGGTAACATATACCTGTTCCGGCATATGCTTCATGCCGTTTCCGTTCTTCCGCTATGGCTGAAGGTCGTATTGTCGGTATTGTTCTGGACTGCCGCATTTTCCCTTTTCATATCCACAGGACTCAGGGACAGTTCCATTCCGGACATTGTTTCCCGCGCGATGTTCATGACAGGATCCGTGTGGATGATCTTTCTTCTGTACATGGTCATCGGGCTCATTATCTGCGACCTGATACATCTTGCCATACCTTCCTTCCATGGAGGATTCCGATATTCCTTAGTTATTGTGACGGCTATCCTCATATACGGAAACATAAATTACCGCCATCCCAAGACGGAGCATGTGGAAATCTCTTTCGGAAAGAGATTCGGAAAGGAAAGAATGAGAATAGTCGCCGTCAGCGATGTACATATAGGACATGGCACAGGTGTCAAGGCTCTCAGCAGATATGTCGATCTGATCAATGAGCAGTCGCCGGATATAGTACTGATCGCCGGGGACCTGATAGACAACAGCATAGCCCCTCTTCTGAAACATCCGTTCGACAAAGAGCTGGAACGTATCTCCGCTCCTGTCTATATGGTACCGGGCAACCATGAATACATCAGTGGTATCGATGCTTGCACCGAATATCTTTCCAAGACTGACATAACTCTCCTGAGGGACAGCATTGCAACTCTTCCCGAAGGAATCCGGATCATTGGCAGGGATGACAGGTCCAACAAGGACAGAAAATCTTTAGAGGCACTTGTTGAATCTGCAGGTCCGGAAATGCCGATCATCGTTATCGACCATCAGCCATATGATCTGGCCCATGCTGATTCGCTCGGCATCGACCTTCAGATCAGCGGCCACACACATGCAGGACAGATATGGCCGTTGACTGTCATCATTGACAGAATGTATGAACAAGGACACGGATACAGGAAATGGAATCATGCCCATATCTATGTATCAAGCGGACTTTCCCTCTGGGGACCTCCTTTCCGCATCGGTACCCGCAGCGACCTTGCCGTCATAGACATCACTTCGGACTGAGAAACTGTTTAACTTTTCTACAAAAAATATTATTTGTTGAAACTGCTGTATTCTCATCAATCTGCCATGTGTCTCAAAAACACATCATGACTTTTTTGATGATAAAAATTTAAACAGTTTCTGAATCCAGACAGAAATGCAGAGATATTCGGTCATAACAGAGAAGAATCCGCGGGAGATCGTGCTCCTTCGCGGACAGGGTTGCCGCTACCGCAGATGTGCATTCTGCGATTATCACGAGGATGCCTCATGCGATGAAAGGGCTAATCTCAGAATCAACACTGAGGCTCTGAATCAGGTCACAGGACGTTTCGGCAGATTAGAAATAGTGAATTCAGGATCTTTCTGTGAGCTGGATTCGAGCACCATGAAAGCCATAATGGCCACATGCGTCAGCAGAGGAATCAAAGTCATTCATTTCGAATGTCACTGGCTGTACAGGAGACATATTCCTGAACTGCGACGTGCTTTCAATGAAATCGGGGTGGAGGTGAAGATGAAGATAGGAGTGGAATCCTTCGATTACGATTACCGGGAAAATGTGATGCTCAAAGGTATCAGAGAGGCAGATCCGTCAATAATTGCAAAGGATTTCAATGAATGCTGCCTGCTGTTCGGCCTTCCCGGACAGACAGCAGAGTCAATGACAAATGACATCGAAACCGGGCTTGAGTGGTTTGAAAGGGTATGCGTCAATATAATGATAGAAAACAGCGCACCCCTCCAGCCTTCTGAAGAGGTACGCCGTATTTTCATTAAAGAAGTCTATCCCGAGTACCGCGACAATCCGCGGATAGACATCCTGCTTCACAACACCGATTTCGGAGTCGGAGCGCAGGCTGACTGACTTGTCATCATTGGGAATCAGACTGCTTTTCCCAATGGAACGGAGCGAATTCCGATGACGGGTCACGCCATGACGGTTTGCGGAGGGCATAGATGATGAAAGGTATAACCACCATTACCACACAGCCGATAATCAGCACTGAGTACCACACTGCTTTGCTTCCTGTCTCGATCTGACCAGGAGGGATGAAACTCAACACAAAGGCCAGAAGAGAGCCGCCGAAGCCTACCAGTCCCATGATCCACATCAGCAGGTTGCCCTTGCCGAGACGGAAAGGGCGCTGAGCGGACTTCATCTTGTACCTCAACACAATGGCTGCGGCAAACATCAGCATGTACATTATCAGATAGAGCAGGATCGTCAGCTGCGACAGGATCTGATAGAATGACTGGACAGACGGCATCACCACGAACAGAAGCGAGAGAAGCGTCACGATGCCTCCCTGCACGAGAAGAATGTTGCGCTGCACTCCCTTGCTGTTGCTTTTCTGGAAGAACGGCGGGAGATAGCCGGCCTTTCCCACAGAGAAAATACCCTTGGATGGTCCTGCAACCCATGTAAGCACGCTGGCTAAGACTCCGAACATAAGGGCAACGGCTATCACAAGTCCGGCCCACGAGATGTGGAAGTGCCTGAAATAGTTGTCGAAACCTATGAGCAGGGACTGTGTGAGGTTGATGTCTTTTGCAGGAATGACAAGTCCAAGGGCAAAAGTTCCAAGGACAAAGATGCAGACCGTGGCAAGAGAACCAATTATTATTGCTTTCGGATAGTTGCGGGACGGATTGTCAACCTCCATTACGTGCACGCCCATCATCTCCATTCCGGCATAGAACAGAAATATGCTGCTGGCCAGCACCAGATTGTCGAATCTGGTCAGGTCAGGGAAGAATCCCTGCGACATATCCATATAGTTGTGTCCGCCTGTAGCGAGATAGATGACGCCGAGGATGATCAGCAGGGCAGCCGGGATGATAGTTCCTATCATTCCTCCCCATTTGCTTATCTTGCCTACCCAGTCAAGACCTTTCAATGCGATGAACGTCGCTGTCCAGTATATGGCAAGCACCGCCACGAGGGTGAATATCTTGTTGGAGGCAAGGACTGCATCGGAAGCGTCGTTCATGCCTATGAAGGCAAAGGAAACGGCTCCGAAGGTAAGCACGGTAGGATACCATATCGTTGACTCTATCCATTGAAGCCAGATGGCTAAGAATCCGGCTCTCGGACCGAAGGCCTCGCCCACCCAGCGGAATACTCCACCCTGCTTGTCGGAGAACATTGCCGCAAGTTCCGCTGCAACCATCGAAGTCGGAATGAGGAATACGATGGCTGCAAACAGATAATAGAAAGCCGAAGACAGGCCATAGACAGCCTCAGACGGCAGACCTCTCAGACTGACGACCGCTGTGATATTCATGATCGCGAGGGTCGCCACACTCAACTTGAATGTTTTTCCTTTCTGCGTATTCATGGCTATCGGATTTTAATGTGTGTAAACATGACCTTTATGCTTGTGTCCGACCTGGAACGAAATGCGTGAAGGAGTAGGATATTTGAGTTTGTCAAGTTCGGCTACCGCATCGTTGATGTCGGCGATGAGCATATCCGCCATGTCACGGGACATGCCCTGACGAACAACGATACGCATCACGACCATATCCTCGATATCTTTCGGCATCGTATAGGCGGGAACCATCCATCCTTTCTGCATCAGCTTGTCCTGAAGGTCGAAAAGAGTCCAGTTTGCCTTCTTCTCATACTCAGGTTTCATATACCAGATGAAAAGAGGATTATCCAATCTGTCGGAATAATTCTCGAAGAAAGGGATTTTTCCTATGGCATCATGACAATATTTCGCGATGGCCATGGAATTGGAATGGATCTCTCTGTATCCCTCCTTGCCAAGATGGATGAAATTGTAGTACTGGGCAAGAATCTGCGCGGCAGGACGTGAAAAGTTCAGTCCGACCTGAGTGATGTCGGCACCAAGATAGTTGACACTGAACGACATATCCCCCGGCAGATATTTCTTGTCACGCCACACGACCCATCCGAGACCCGGATAGACGAGTCCGTATTTATGGCCTGATGTCGAGATGGAAAGTACCCATTTGAGTCTGAAGTCCCATTTCTTGTCCGGATCGAGGAAAGGCAGGATGAAACCTCCTGAGGCAGCATCGACATGGATCGGAATATCATACCCTGTCCTGGCGTTATATTCATCCAGGGCCTTGTCAAGAGCCTCGACGTCATCATTCATACCTGTCCATGTTACACCGGCTATCGGAACAATGCAGATAGTGTTTTCGTCGCACATCTTTATCGCCTGTTCCACATCGAGGGTCGGATTCTTTCGGGTAATCGGCACCGTACGCATCTCTATCTGCCAGAGCTGGCAGAATTTCTCCCACACCACCTGATATGCGGTACTCATCACAAGGTTAGGCTTGTCACACGGCTTTCCGGCCGCCTTTCTGCGTTCGCGCCATCGGAGCCATGCAGCCACTCCACCCAGCATGCAGGCCTCTGAAGAACCGATACCGACAGCACCGGTCTTCCACTCCCCCGTCTCAGGTGTGTTCCACATGTTTGCTACCATATTGATGCATCTGCCGCACATCACCGCAACTCGCGGATATTCAGTCTCATCTATATAATTGATGCCTACGGCTTCATTCATCAGTCTGGTGCCGTAATCATCCATATAAGTAGTGACGAAAGTGGCCAGATTCAACCTCGGCTGAGTCTGAGGGAAGGTTTCGTCCTTGACTATACGGTATGCCGTTTCGGCAGGAGTCATCTTTTCAGGAATGAATTCGGAAGGAGCTGGCTCCCTCATTTTCTGCGAACCGAATACGGGTGCGCAGTCTTGAGTAAATTCTTTTGTATTCATCGTGTATCTGTTTATTAAGTCCGGCAGTGAAAAGTCACAAACCGTGCCTTTTATTGAAATTATTCAGTAACTTTGCTTTCTACATTATTTTTTCGTAGAAATTTTAACAGTTTCTTACGTATATATCATTAATTTACAGAAAATGAAAACAAGAACGTATTGTATCTTCATCGCTTCGCTTCTATTTTGGATGTCATGTCAATCCATCGATGCACCTACACCTTTCGGAGTCTTGCCGACAGAATCTCAGGTCGAATGGCAGCAGATGGAGTATAATATGTTCATCCATTTCGGCCCGAATACATTCTCCGGCGATGAATGGGGCAGCGGAAAAGAAAAAGCCGAAACATTCAACCCTACAGCAATGGATTGCCGGCAATGGGCAGCCATAGCAAAGGCAGCCGGAATGAAAGGAATCATCATCACAGCCAAGCACCATGACGGTTTCTGCCTATGGCCAAATCCGTATAGCAGACATACTGTGGCACAAAGTACATGGAAAGACGGTAAAGGTGACGTGCTGAAAGAGCTTTCTGAGGCATGCAGGGAATACGGCCTGAAATTCGGTGTATATATATCTCCCTGGGACAGACATGACCCTCATTACGGAACAGACGAATACAATAATATATATGTCAAGACACTCGAACATGCTCTTGGAAATTACGGACCGGTATTCGAACAGTGGTTTGACGGAGCTTGCGGAGAAGGTCCGAACGGCAAGCGGCAGGTATATGACTGGCCTCTCTTCAATTCTACCGTTTTTCGTATGCAGCCGGACGCTGTCATTTTCAGTGACTATGGCCCGGGATGCCGCTGGGTGGGAAATGAAAGAGGAAGTGCAGGACGGACATGCTGGAGTACGCTGGAAATCAATGATGAACTTGCCGGCCACCCTGACAGGATCAGGATACTTAACGAGGGTTCCAAAGGTGGCAACACATGGGTACCTGCCGAGAGTGACGTATCCATACGTCCCGGGTGGTTCTGGAAGGAACACGAGAATGACGATGTGAAATCCTTGACTCATCTTCTTAAAATATATTACGAAAGCGTGGGGCGCAATTCTCTCCTTCTTCTAAATGTTCCTCCGGATAAGCGTGGACTTATCCATCAGGCAGACTCATGCCGTCTGATGGAGTTGCGAGCTGCCCTTGATCAGATCTTCAGTGTGAATCTTGCTGCCGGTGCAAAAGTGAAAACAGAAAACACGAGAGGCGGATTACGAAGATTCCGAGCATCAAATATGCTCAATGAAGATTATGACAGCTACTGGACTGCCGATGACAATGTCAGGACTGTATCCTTCACTGTCACATTACCTGAAGAGCGCACTTTCAATCTTATACAGCTTCAGGAATATATCCCTTTAGGACAGAGGATTTCTGCATTTTCGATTGATGCCTTGGATGAAAACGGATTATGGAAGCCTATAGCAAATGAGACTACAATCGGATATAAACGAATAATTCCGGTACCCGTAACATCGACAAAAGCCGTCCGAGTGAACATAGAAGAATCTGATGCATGCCCTATACTTAACGGATTTGCTCTCTATATGGATAGCATATCCTTCTGAAAACCGGCCGTCATTTCTTACGGATTGGTCAGATTTACCAAATTAATTGTATGAGAACAAGCTCAGGTATCAGTATTGCAACTGATATCGGAGCTGTTTTCTTGTATATTCTAAATATATCCTTATCTTTATGGTATATAATTCGATTGTATAAAACCTAAACTGATTTATTATGAATATTTATGACTTCAAGGTACGTAGCGCCAAGGGCGTGGAGGTGCCGATGACAGATTTCAAGGGAAAAGTCCTTCTGATTGTAAATACCGCAACAGGATGCGGATTCACGCCTCAATACGAGGGATTGCAGAAACTGTACGACAAATACAAGGACAAGGGGCTGGAAATCCTTGATTTCCCATGCAACCAGTTCGGGCATCAGGCTCCGGGAACGGAAGAAGAGATACAGGAATTCTGCACTCTGAAATACAAGACCACATTCCCGCTTTTTGCAAAGATCGATGTGAACGGCAAGGATGCCGAACCTCTGTTTGAATACCTCAAGAGGCAGAAGGGAGGCTTTCTGGGAGACGACATCAAGTGGAATTTCACTAAATTCCTCGTTTCGAGGGAGGGTGAAGTCGTGGAAAGATATGCGCCGGTGACAAAACCGGAAAAGATTGAAGACGACATATTGAAACTGCTATGAATTGCTGAAACTGATCGAGAATTTTTAACCTTATGAAGAAAAGTATTTTATATGTGTTTGCCGCTGCAATCTGGGGTATTCCGGGAGTTATTATTTCCATCAAAGGCATAAAGGCATATATGACACAGCCATCAGAAGAACTCTGGTGGCTGCTTATGATCACTGCTGCCGTCATTATCGGTTTCTTCTTTATGTTCCGTAAGATTGTTGACAGATACTGCAGACGAATCGTCTCTTTGACGGAAAAAGTGTCGATATGGCAGGCTTTTCCGGTACGCGGATGGATACTGATCGTATTCATGATGTGCCTCGGCATAGTGCTGAAGCACATCCCGCAGATTCCCTCTGCATTTACCGCTTCATTCTATTCCGGCCTCGGGCCTATGCTTGTTGTTGCTGCAATAAGATTCATCAGGTTCATGACACTTCAGTCAAGATCAGATCATTATAGAGGATATCAAAAAAGGCAACCGCAGACTGCGATTGCCACAACTAATGAGTACTGACAATGTTTCACAACATTGTTTCTTGAATATTTTGGTTCAGGTCAGCATCAGATCAGGCCGTTCATTCCTAAGACCATCAGCATCGAATATCCGAGGACAAGCCCGACCGCGCCCATGATGATACCCGTCTTTACCATATCTTTCTGCTCGATCATTCCTGTCGCATGAGCGATAGCATTCGGAGGAGTACTGATCGGAAGCACCATCGAAAGGGAGGAGGCAATGGCCACTCCTATAAGAAGAGTGGAAACTCCACCGACCGGAGCAAGAATATCCTTCATCGCTCCTCCGGCAAGTGCAAGGATCGGCACGAGAAGGTTTGCTGTCGCTGTGTGGGAGATGAAGTTCGCCATCAGGTAACAGATAAGTCCTGAGCCGATTATCACCACTACAGGAGACCATGAGCCGAACGGAATGGCCGCAATAAGCTGCTGGGCAAGTCCCGTGTTCTGCAGTGCCACACCAAGGGCAAAACCTCCGGCAACCATCCATAAAACGCTCCAGCTTATCTCTTCAAGGTCCTTCTTTGTGATTATTCCTGTAACGCAGAATATGACGACCGGGAACATTGCGACCACATTGGAGTTGACTCCGGTCACCTTGTCGAGCATCCACATCAGAATAGTCAATGCAAATGTGACATATACCACGATCGACTTCCAGTCCTTCCTTGTTTCACCTTCTATCTTGAGTTCTATGGTCTTCTTGCTGAAAGGGAACATCTTAAGAAGAAGGATCCATGCAAATACAAGAATCACAATCACATACGGAAACATGAAGGACATCCATTGCCCGAAACCCACATTCATTCCGAGCACTTCGTTGAGATACTTGAGTGCTATGGCGTTAGGAGGGGTACCTATCGGAGTGGCCATTCCACCGATGTTAGCCGCAATAGGAATAGACAGCGCAAGAGCTATCTTTCCTTTGCCGTCAGCCGGAAGAGACCTGAGCACAGGGGTAAGGAATGTAAGCATCATGGCTGCAGTCGCCGTATTGCTGAGGAACATGGAGAACACCGCCGTCACCATGATAAAGCCCAGAAGGACAAATCTTGACTGATTTCCGAACGGTTTCAGAAGAATTCTCGCCAATGTGACATCCAGACCGCTCTTCGTGGCTGCTATGGCAAGAATGAAACCTCCGATAAAGAGCATTATTATAGGGTCTGCAAAGCAATGAAGTATGTCTTTATATGATACCTGGGTTGCAAGTTCCGACTCAGAAAGTCCGCTCTCGAAAAACCAGAGGCTGCTGTCCGATGCAGCAAAGAGAAGAAGGCCGACCACAGCCATGGAAGTAGTCCACGCAGGGATAGCCTCGAACACCCACATGAGGATTGCAAAGGCAAAGATTGCAATCACCCTCTGCTGAATGGCTCCCAAGCCGTCTATCCCATATACTGAGGATGGAAGGCACCACAGCAAGACCAGGACTGCAACAGCAATTGCCAGTTTTACAAGTCTTGACGTAAGTTTTGCATCCCGACGCTGTTTCTTCCAATCATGGTATGCTTCTACCAGATGGATACCGTTGAAAATCTTGAACATCTTTATTCTTTTTAAAAACGGCGCAAAGGTATGCCTGAGATATTCTTCGGGAAAGCCGCCATGATAGTTATTTCCGATAACCGCGATAGGATAAATCAATATCAGAATACGAGTTTTTGTCTTTATTAATCCTAATTTTGCAGACGAAACAAAAACTCTATGGAACTGCGTCAATTGAAATACTTCGTCAAGGTGGCCGAACTTCTCAGTTTCTCCAAGGCCGCCAAGGCTCTATATATAACACAAAGCACTCTATCCCAACAGATCAAGCAACTTGAAGACGAGCTGGATATGGCCCTCTTCTTCAGAAATAATCATAAAGTTTCACTGACAGAAGCAGGCGAGACATTTCTGGAAGGCGCCAAAAAGACACTTGCAGAAGCGGATGACAATAAAGCCAAGATACTCGACCTTGCACAAGGCCACAGAGGCGTACTGAATATTGGAGTGACCTATAGTTTCGGATCCATTCTGACAGAGAGTGTCCTGACATTCAAGAAAGAGTTCCCCGATGTAATACTGAACATCTGTTACAAAAACATGATGGAACTGATGGAACTTGTTTCCGATGGAGAACTTGACTTCGCCTTGTCTTTCCGTTCATCTGAAAAATATGACAACGTGGAGTCACACATACTTTTCGACAACAAACTCTGCATCATCGTACGTGAGAATCACCCTCTTACGCGTAAAGAATCTGTCAGGCTTGCCGATCTTGAGGAATACGAACTGGTTCTTCCGGGCATCGGACTTCAGGCACGAAGTACATTCGACAACATCATTGCCGAAAGAAAACTGAACCTTAAGGTGACGATGGAAGCGAACGAAGTGAACACCATTCTCAATCTTCTTCCGAGAAGCAACTATGTCACTGTGCTTTCCGAAACCGTTGTCTTAGAGCATGACAACCTTGTAACCATAGACATAAGCGATGCAGAATGCAACATGGAAGGCTGCCTGCATTTCTGTGCCAACAGATACAGAAAGCGCTCAACAGAGGAATTCATCCGCCTGTTGAGCGACACCAAAGCGCTGCGCAGAAGCAGACTCTGGCTTTAAGCATGATTGTCGTAGAAATTTCTTCTTTCAAAGACTACTGCTCTTTCTTCCGGCGCCATTCTTTCCAATGAGCGCACATCCGACATTTCCTTGATCTGTTTTGCCACAAAGGCAGACAGGAGAATGCCACCGATTATCAACCAATTTGCCATATTTAAAAAAATTTACACTTGTTTTCGGGGACTTACCTTCGGCAAAAGGCCTCAAGACAAGGTCTTTCGCTACCAGTGAAAGTCAAATTAAAAAAACGGACGCAAAGGTATGCGTCCGTAATTCATATTTAAAGTCCCGGTGTCCGTTTTTTTCTATTCACCCGATAAGGCATAACGATAAGAGGAGTCTCTCCGACCGTAAAATCATACTTAGTTGCGGAGTTTATGAAGAGCCTGAGACACATTGATCATGAAGTCGCCCATCTTCTCCATTTCAGAGACAATATCCATATAATAAACGCTTGTCTGCCAGTTCTTTCCGCTGTTCTCCACATCATCGATCTCCTCATCACGCAGATTATTGCGCATCGTATTTATACGGTCTTCTGCATCGTATGCATTGGAAATGTCAGTCAAGCCTCCGTCAAAAGCCAGACGAAGATTGGTGATCATGACTTCGTATGCCGCGTCAACCTCGTCAGTCATGAGATTGAGTTTCTTTACCACATCCGCATCGAATGCCTTTTTATGAATATTCTTTCGAGAAAGGATCCTGCTTATGGCTTCACCTGAATCTCCAAGAGATTCGAGTTCTCCGATAATCTTGTACATGGCCTTTATCTGCATCGAAGTCTTTTCGCTGATTTCCTCTGACGAAAGTGCATTGAGAAAAGTGGCTATCTCATATTCTATCCTGTCGGTAATCTCCTCATACTTGACGAGTTTACCGCGCCATTCCTCGAATTTGTCAGGATCGGTTTCATTGATGGCAGAACGCACATAGCTGAGTCCGTTGCGGCAAATCTGCGCGAAATGGACGATCTCGTTGAATGTCTGCTCGACAGCAAGCTCCGGAGCAGCCACCGGACCTGCCTCGATGTATTTCAGCCTGAATGCTTCTTCCTCTTTGTTTGCCGGAGCCTTTATGATGAATGTGACAGCCTTTTCTATCAGTCCTGTGAACCATACAAGGATCAATGTGTTGATGGTATTGAACAAGGTATGGAGCATGGAAAGTCCATAAAGGGCCGCCGTTCCGTCTGAGGAATCAGGATCGGACACGGCAAAGCCTTCTGCCGCCGGATCAGGAAGTCCGAAAAGTTCTATGATCCTTCCGACAAGGCCAAGGAAAGGCTTGAAAAGTATAAGGGCCCATATCACACCGAATACATTGAAGATGGTATGAGACATCGCCGCCCTCTTTGCCGAAACATTTCCGACAGAAGCCGCTATATTGGCAGTGATCGTAGTACCTATGTTCTCTCCCAAGACCATGGCACATGCCATATTGAAAGGTATCCATCCCATGCTGAGCATGATAAGAGTGATCGCCATAGTCGCGGACGATGACTGAAGGACAAGGGTCAGGACAGTACCGAAGCCCAGGAAAATCAACACGGAACCGAACCCGTGATCGGACCATTGCTTCACGAAATCAAGGACCTGTGGTGTCTCCTTGAGATCAGGAACCGACTCTTTCATGAATGATAGTCCGAGGAAGAGAAGAGAAAATCCGACTATGAGTTCTCCGACATTGCGCCTCTGACTCTTCTTCGAATTGGAGAAAAGGAAGCCCAGAAGCATAAGAGGAACGGCAAGAATCGATATGTCTGCCTTGAAGCCAAGCCATGAAACCAGCCATGCAGTAACCGTAGTACCGATATTGGCACCCATGATTACACCTATGGCCTGCGCAAGGGTGAGAAGCCCGGCATTGACGAAACTCACCACCATTACGGTAGTAGTCGAAGATGATTGGATGACGGCAGTGATTCCCAGTCCCGTCAGCACTCTTTTGAATGGATTCGATGTCATTGCAGAGAGGAAGCCGCGCAGCCTGTCACCCGCAGCCTTCTGCAGACCGGAACTCATCAGATTCATTCCGTAAAGGAACATTCCGAGGGCTCCCAGAAGAGTAAAGATCTGTAGTATTCCCATATTTTATCAGGTCAGTTGATTATTTAGAAGAAACCAGCTATACGCTATGAAGCACAGACACATCGCTATGCCTCCCGCTCGACCGATCCTGCCGCGGAATCCGAAAAGAAACGGGACGACGGCGGCAAAGATCATGACCGCATAATCGGTCGGAGTGATGCCGGCAGAAGTCAGCGGCATGACCTGCGAACTCAAGCCAAGGATCAGAGCTATGTTGAATATATTCGATCCTATGATGTTTCCGAGAGCCATCTGAGTATTCTTCTTGACTGCTGCTGCAATCGACGCGGCAAGTTCCGGCAGTGATGTACCGCAGGCTATGAGCGTCAGGGATATGAACGCGTCATTGACTCCGAAAGACTTGGCTATGAGCACTGCATTGTCAACGAAGAAATCGCAGCTGGTGATCAGAAGCGCAAGACCTGCTACAATCTTTACGATGGCCAGCCACATCGGGCCGTTTGCTTCAGCGACTGCATCATCGTGAGTGGCAGAAGGATTCTTCCTGTCCCTGTAGAATGAATACCACATGAACAACACGAACACAAGAATCAGGACAAGTCCGTCAGCACGTCCTATGCTGGCTGCAGAACCGTTGAAGAAGTTGAGAGCAAGCAACATCAGCAGGACAGACAAGCCTATACACAACGGTATCTCGAACTTCATGTTGGCCTTGTCCACAGCAACAGGAAAGAACGCCGCAGTCAGACCGAGAATTCCAAGCACATTGAAGATATTGGAACCCACCACATTACCTATGGCCACATCTGCATTGCCTTGAAGGGCACCTATGAAACTCACCGTCAGTTCCGGCATCGAAGTACCTATGCCGACTATGGCTGCTCCTATGACGAAATCCGATACTTTATACTTCTTCGCTATGGACACAGATCCGGATACAAGCCAATCCGCACCGAATACAATGCCCGCAAGCGAAGCGACGAGAATAAGATATTCCATTATTTAAGAAGATTTTCGATTTTGGAAACCTCATGCTCATATATCCTTGAGCATGACTCATATCTGTAAGGAACATATTCGAAAAGCTGGAGATATGCCTTTCCGGACGCTTTGTTGAAATATATGTCCAGACGCACTGCGTTGCCTTTATCCTCCTCAGAGAGGTCGATAGTGTGAGGCTTCGTCATGATAGCCTCTGAAATGACGGCATTCATCGTCTGGGAAAAATATCTCTCCTTCTTGCAGAACTTCTCGCCTGAAACTGCCTCCTTGTAGCCTGTTTTCATGAACAGAACGAGAAGAAGTCCGGCGAAGATCAGGAAGAAACCGAATATATTGATTGATGCAGAGGTAGGCAATGTAATGAGGACACTGCCGAGAACCATAAGTGAAACCGATATTGTGATGTCTTTTACAGAGCGTACTCTGACGAATTCTTTTTCCATTTTTTTATCATTCAGAAATTGTGAAACTGTTTATTTGTGTTGTACAGCATGATCGACACAGTCTCCAGAATCAAGAGACCGCATGATACCGCAGACTACATCTTCCCGGTCGGGAAGATGTAGTTGAAGTGTCTTGAATGTATTCCTAAATGATAAGTTTTCCCAGACAGAGCAGTCTGTGTGCAGGCTCCACATGGGAAGAAAGAACCGTTATGGACTTCCTTTGAACGGAATATATTATGCCGGCATTGATTATCCTGCCGGACTTTGTGAACTCTACATTGTTTCTCTGGGTGCCGGTCACTCTTCGCGCCGTGCTCTGCAGACTATGAGGATTTGCGTACGAGACCTGACGGGGAATACACAGTTCGGCATCAGAGGCCGAAATTTCTGCATCGCATGAGGCTTCCTCTGAAATCATGACGGCAGCATTCTGAGCAACCGTGGATTCATGAGCATCCGAACAGTTCCAGAAAGCAACAGCCGCTATGAGTGGAAACAGATATTTCAGCAATTTCTTCATTTCGAAATGCAAAGATACAAATTTTACCGCAACCGCAACACAAACGGAATGCCAGTGTCTCTTTGCTTATCATATCCTATGCAATGTATTCGGTGCTTTCGAAGTCAACAAATCCGGATCCAGCGTCGTATGACATCAGAAGATGACGGCGTGGCTCAGGCCTTTTGAGAGCGAACCGAAATCCAACAAAGCCTGGCGCATCGGCTGGCCGATCATTGCAATCGGGTGGCTGGCATAAGAGTCATCCGGTTCAGGATGTTGCAGTCAAGCCAGTCGTAAATCTGAAAAAAGTTCTTATATTTGTTGGCAAGAGCTGAATTTGATGGCTTGAAAACAATAAAATATTAGCGTTTGCTAGTTGTCGGTCACTTAAGAAACAGTAAACGTCCTCGCTTTGCGTGGGCGGAGTTCGTCTATAGTACTAGGGTATTCTCAGGACCTCTTAAGGATAGATTGAGCCTTCCACGCTTTTTCTATACCGTAATTGTAGCGAATTGATGCACATATGCGTCTATATTGAACTAACATATAAAACTATGAACAAACCGAAATCCAACAAAGCCTGGCGTATCGGCTGGCCGATCATTGCAATCGGGTGGCTGGTGCTGTCTGTCCTGGAATTCATTGATGACGAAGGACGGATTTTCAGAGGAGTAATCTTTCTTGTCTTCGCCATTCTATGGGCCGTCATCTATTTCAACGAACTCAAGAAATTCAAGAAGGAGGAGTAGCTATGAGGAATTACACAGAAAAAGAATTGCGAGGCATTCTGAGGTCTTATGGCCTGTCAAGCGCCGCATTAATCTGTCTCTGTATTGCACAGA
>JAFUQW010000050.1 GCA_017472115.1 Bacteroidales bacterium
CCGTTGTTATCAGTAGTTCAAAGATACAATAATTGAAAGCAATTCACAACACATACGTTTCTATTGAAATAGCCATACTTGTTGTTATCAGTAGTTCAAAGATACAATAATTGAAAGCAATTCACAACCGACTCAATGTCATATTGTGCGAAGATTTGTTGTTATCAGTAGTTCAAAGATACAATAATTGAAAGCAATTCACAACAGGAGTTATGAATGTAGTAGAGCCAATGTCGTTGTTATCAGTAGTTCAAAGATACAATAATTGAAAGCAATTCACAACGCGGCGAGTTGATTATTAATCCAAGTAATGGTTGTTATCAGTAGTTCAAAGATACAATAATTGAAAGCAATTCACAACACAAATCAGGCGAACGACTGAACCAGGGCGGTTGTTATCAGTAGTTCAAAGATACAATAATTGAAAGCAATTCACAACACCATTTTTGAGGATTGGTGCAAAATCGGTGTTGTTATCAGTAGTTCAAAGATACAATAATTGAAAGCAATTCACAACAGCCGTTACGGGGTGCTCAACTCCATTACCGTTGTTATCAGTAGTTCAAAGATACGATAATCGAAAGCAAGTTGTGCATCAGGCTGGGTTTGTCCATGAGAATGAGGGAATTGGTGGAATAACTGCTGTTTTGAGTGGGAGTTTCCACCAGAAGGGCTGTTTTGGTGGAAACTGTGTTCTTTCTTTCTTTCATTGTACTATACGATTTTGTCCTTGTATAGTGTCAACTTTTTTCAGTTCAAGTCACCCTCACGCCTTGTCACCCTCATATTTCGGAAGTGTGACGATGAAGCTTGCTCCGCCGAGTGCAAAGGACTTGCGGTAGCTGATTTCTCCGTCGCACTTTTCTATTATGTTGCGGCAGATGGCCAGACCGAGACCTGTTCCGGAACTCTTTGTCGTGAAGTTCGGGGTGAAGAGTCTGTTCTGGTTCTCTTCGGACACTCCCGGTCCGTTGTCATCGAACACGATGTCATAACAGTTTTCCTTCGTGCTGTTTCTCAGGCAGATGAGAACCTTGCCGGGAACCGTCTCCTCTCCGCGCTCAGCCGCCTCCTTCTGCTGTATCTCCACGGCCTGGATCGCATTGGTGAGCAGGTTGACGAACACACGGATCAATTGCGGTTTAGGAGCCATCACAAGGGCCTTCTCCATACCTATATATGATATGTTTACATTATCCTTGTTGTCAAAGATCAGCAGCTGGTCCTTGAGAGTCTTGTCGAGGTCGAGAAGGACAGGCTCCTCACTGTAGAGTTTGGCGAATGTAGAGAACTCATTGGCAGTGTCCGTAAGGATGTCGATATGTTCGAGGACGACGGCTGAAACCTTGTCGAACTTGTCCTCCCATGCAGGATTTCCCTTGTCCTTGAGCCTGATGAGCCTTTGGATCTCAAGTTTGATAGGAGTGAGCGGGTTCTTGATCTCATGGGCCACCTGACGGGCCATCTGGCTCCATGCCTTGTCCCTCTCCGCCTGTGCGAGCTGTCTTGTAGAGTCAGAAAGGTCATGCACCATTCTGTTGTAGGCATCCACAAGCGAAGAAATCTCGTCCTCACGCTTATAGACTATGTATTCGAGACTGTTGATGTCTGCGCTGTTCATCTTGCGTCCCATCTCGATCAATGGCGTGAAGAGATTGTTCACTTCCCGTGTGCTGAAGAGGAGAGATGCGATGAGCAGCAGCAGGAAGAGGTTGATTATCAGTGCAGCATGGAAGAAAGCCTCCCTCCTGAAGTCATAGTTGCTGTCTGTATATGGTGCGCAGACTATCGCTATTATTTCTCTTTTGTCATTGAATACAGGCGCATACATCGACCAGTAGCTGTAGTCGTCTATCTTTTCCCTGTGGATGAAATAGCGCTGGTGATGATATGTTATGTTGTCGAAAGCCTCCTGATCTATCCTGCTGCCGAGAATCATTCTTTCGAATACTTCGGGTGTAGTCGAGCGGAACACCTTTCCTTCCGGGGTATAAAGCGTGATGTCCGTCTTTGTGCTGTTGCCTATGCTTTCCAGAATACCTGCGAATTCCTGTGTGTTGAGGTCCTGCCATCCTGTAGCCAATCTTGAGCGGTTTTCGATCATGGCCTGTATCGTGCTGATCTTCGATGACATGAGGTTGTACATGTTGTTCTCATTTCGCTTATATACGAAGAGGACGCTGATCACGGTCATGCTGGCAAGGATCAGGGTCGATGAGGTGAAAAGTATTGTATTGATCCTGATTCTGAAATAGTTGCTCTTGAATACTTTCTTCTTGTCCTTCTTCTGTGCGAAAAGAGAAAGTATGCCGGCAAGTGCCAGGAAGAGGTAGGAGAACGAAGTGAAGTAAACCATCGCATTCCTCTGTGCCCTTGAGATGATTATCATTTCGCTGTCACTTATGTCGTGCATGAAGTGGACATATCCGTTGTTTCTGCTTACCCTGCTTCCCGACTCATCTGTACCCTTCTCATCTGAGATTTCAAAAACAGTAGGATATGCATAGTTCCCCTTGTACGACATCAGTCTCTCGGAGTCGTATTTCGCATATGAGTATATGGCAGGTATGTTTATTTCTCCGGGATTGGAAAACCTTCCTACAATGCTGTAATAGCCCCTGTCCTCGCGATTGGAGTTGGATTCTACGAGAAGGATCATTCTTGTTACACCGACGCCTTGATTGTAGAACATGAAGAGACCTGCATATCGACTGCGGCCGTTGGCATCCTTGATGAAGAAGAACGGTGAATCATCGGCTATTCTTGTGCCGGAATGTATGATGTTGTTGAAGAATGATGAAGCTGTCTTGTCCTGTTCGTTGAATATGAGGACGTTCATGTTATAGTCCTGTCTGATGCGGCTCAGGTAATATTCGGATAGCCTGTTTATTATTATTGATGATCCGTTTTCGATAGTCGTAAGTGTGGAGATGAGCCGGTCTTCGGCTATGGCCTCTTCCACATTCCTGAGACGGATTTCCAGACCGAGATCTCTCTCTACAGCCAGTCTGTTGGCCCAGACCATGACTCTGTCCTGCTCTTTACGGAAGCCTATGATTCCTGCCGTGAATGTGAAGTACAGAGAGAACAGAAATGCAAAGACGACTAATTTCTTAGGTGAGAAGATGTTGTAACGGAAACCGAAGAATTCGGTGACTGCCGGTCTGAGGAACTGCATCTGTATCAGCAGGCAGGCGAGAAGTCCTGTATATGAGATATATACAGATATGGTGTATAATGTGTTCTCATCCCATCTGTAAAGTTCAAGCGAGATGCTGGAGTTCATTATGAGACTCCTGAGAGTCATGTTCGTATAGATGAATGTGGCTGCAATGCTGATGGCAAGTACGGTCCCCCATACAGCCATTCTTCTTTTGCGTTTCTTCTTGTTGATGCGTATCAGAGACAACAGCCTGTTCTTTATCAGGAACGTGCACAGGTTGAAGAGGAATATGAAAGTGTTGACCAGCAGCAGCGCACCGAGGGAGAAGAGGAATCCTCCGTCTGCATACAGGGTCGGAGAAAAGATCTCCGATGATCCGTTCATCTGCAGCCCCCATATGTATGAAATGATGAGAAGAACTATCAGAAGACCGCTTACGAGGAAATAAATCTTCATAGTTCTGTGTCCGGCAAGGAACAGAATGGAGGCTATTATGAGCAGAATCACAGCGAGCCATTGCAGGGACGAATCTTCAAAGAACGGATTGCCGTCCATCGAGTCTAAGGTTATGCAGAAGATGGGTTGTCCGTTGACTGCGACAGGGTAACCGTTTCCATGACTGATAGGAATGACGGAGTAATAGTCCTTCAGCTGAAGAGCCTTGTTGACTCCGTTCTCGGTCTTGTGCATGTCGTCGATCAGGGTGTTCATGATCTCGATGCCGGCTATTATCTTCTCGTTGCTGTTGCCATGGACAGCTTTCACTACATACCATTTGGGACCGAGACTTATGAATGAAAGGTTCTCCGTCACATCGGCAAGAGGAGAGACAAGCCTGTCGTTCATGTCGCTGATCCTCTGGAATACCATTCTTCTGGCTATGTCGTCGTTGATGATGGAGAACTGGTTGCACCATGACTGAAGGGAATCGTTGACATATCGGTAAATCACCATGTCCTCGGGAAGCTTCATCTCCAGCAGGTCGCATTTATCCGTGTCCATAGCTTCGGCTATGTGGCCGTCAAGGATCTTTAATCTCTGCTCCAGCCTGTAACCAGCCTTGTCGGCAACTGCCTCGGTATCGCTGCCGATGTTGTTGCTGACCAGAGACAATATGAAGAGGAAGAATGCCAGAAGAAATATGGCGAGTGGCAACTTCTTGTGTAAGAAATCCTTGCTGAACATGTGGTCGCGCGTTATTCGTGGTGGTAAGGTTCTCCTTTCATTATGGTGAAAGCCCTGTAAAGCTGTTCTGCGAATATGGTCCTTACCATCTGGTGTGAGAAGGTCATCCTGGAGAGTGAAATCTTGGAATCAGCCCTGGCATAGACAGTCTCGGAAAAGCCGTAGGCCCCACCGATTACAAAGACCATATCCTTGCATTCATAATTTATCTTATCCTGCAAAATTCCGGCCAACTGCATTGATGAATATTCTTTTCCGCGCTCGTCAAGAAGGATGACGTCGTCGGAAGGCCTGATGTTCTTCAGAATCAGTTCGCCCTCCTTGATCTTGATCTGTTCCCTGCTGAGAGCCGAGACATTCTTCAGTTCCGGAATTTCAGTGAGAGTGAAAGGTATGTAATGTCTGAGTCTCGATACATAGATTTCGAGTCCCTGCCTGACCCAGTCCCGGTCGGTCTTTCCCACTGTCAGCAATGTTATCTTCATTCTTGTTGTTCTTGGAAAGACAAATATAAGAAAATCTCTCATTTATCTTTAAGCCGAAAGGTATTTTCCTGAGGAAATTATTGCAAGGCTCGGAATTTGCAGTATCTTTGCCTCGGATTTCAATGTAAAAATATGGGTAAGAATGTAATAGGTACATTAGCGACGGCAGTCGCAATTCTGTCTTGTGTAGGTGCTTCTGCGCAGGATAATGCTTACGATGTATTCAATCCTATCGCTAAATATATAAGTACAGGCGAGGCGGAGAAGCTTTCCGCATGGTTTTCGGACAATCTTGAAGTGACGATATTCTCGAATTCCAATGAGTCGAGCCGTAATCAGGCAAAGCAGATCATGAAGTCTTTCTTCAAGTCCTATACTCCTCGTTCATTCGACATCAACCACAAGGCAGGCAGGGCGAATATGAAATATGCTCTCGGTACGCTGAACGCCGGAGGCGAGATGTTCACAGTGACGATATTTGTCAATTATCACGATTCAGACTACCGTATCCAGCATCTTAAGATCGAACGTATGGAATAAGAGGCAATAAAAATGACGATGCTGCAAGATCTTGTTCTTGCAGCATCGCTTGTTTATCTGATTGTGAGTTCCACGGGGCAGTGGTCGGAACCGAAGATCCCGGTGTGGATCCTTGCTCCTTCCAGCCTGTCTTTCATGTTGTCCGAAGTGACGAAATAATCGATACGCCACCCCGCATTCTTCTGGCGGGCTTGAAAGCGGTAAGACCACCATGAATAGATGTCTGTCATTTCCGGGTAGAAATACCTGAATGTATCTGTGAAACCGGCATCGAGAAGGTTCGTGAACTGCGCCCTTTCCTCATCGGTGAATCCTGCGTTCATGCGGTTGCTCTTGGGATTCTTCAGGTCGATCTCCTTATGTGCCACATTGAGGTCGCCACATACGATCACTCCCATCAGCTCTCCTTTGGCATTCGTCTTTGCGGCCAGTCCCGTGAGATAGGCTCTGAAGTCGTCCTCCCACCTCATCCTGTAGTCAAGCCTCTTCAGACCGTCCTGCGAATTGGGCGTATAGACGCACACAAGAAAGAAATCCTCCATCTCGAGGGTGATCACGCGCCCTTCATGGTCGTGTTCGTCGATTCCGATTCCGTAGGTAACGCCTACCGGCTCATGCCTTGTATAGATTGCCGTTCCCGAATAGCCTTTCTTATCTGCATAATTCCAATAAGAACGATATCCCGGAAATTCCAGGTCGATCTGGCCCTCCTGCAGTTTCGTTTCCTGCAGGCAGAAGAAATCCGCATCCAGCTCCGCGAAAATATCCGCGAATCCCTTGCCGCACACGGCCCTGAGGCCGTTCACATTCCATGAAATGAATTTATACATATTATTCCAATGTCCATTCGGTGCCTTCCTTGGTGTCTTTGATCTGGATGCCGAGAGCCTTGAGATCGTCGCGGATACGGTCGCTGGTCGCCCAGTCCTTTGCCGCCTTTGCCGCCTTGCGCTGCTCGAGGACCATCTGCATCAGACCGTCTATGGTCTTTGTCGCCTTTCCTCCTTCGCTTTCCTCGTCACGCAGGCCGAGAACTCCGAATACGATATTGTCAAACAGATCGACAAGTGCCTGATAATCAGAATTGTCAAGAGTGATCTTCTTGTCCTTGGCTGTGTTGATGATGCGGATTGCATCGAATATATGCGACAATGCTATCGGTGTGTTGAGGTCGTCGCAGAGAGCCTCATATACCCCTTCGACAAGGGTGCGTACCTCTGCATTGGAAGCCTTGACTGCATCAGGAGCAGTCGCTGTGACGAACTCGCCGTAAGCCAGGGCAGGAGCTGCCTTGACGCCTGCTGCAGAAGCAAGGCTGCTAAGGTCCTTTGCTGCCTGCATTATCCTCTTCAGACCCTTTTCTGCGGCCTGAAGTGCTTCGTTGCTGAAGTCGAGGGTGCCGCGATAGTGTGCCTGGAGGATGAAGAAGCGCACGGTCATAGGCGTATATGCCTGTGCGAGTTTCTCGTGTTTTCCTGCAAAAAGTTCAGGCAGGGTGATGAAGTTGCCGAGCGACTTGCCCATCTTCTTGCCTTCGATGGTGATCATGTTGTTGTGCATCCAGTATTTTACGCCTGAAGTGCCTCTTGATGCCGTGTTCTGTGCGATCTCGCACTCGTGATGAGGGAAGAGAAGATCCATTCCGCCTCCGTGGATGTCGAACTCCTTGCCGAGATACTTCTCGCTCATTGCAGAGCACTCGAGGTGCCAGCCCGGGAATCCGTCGCTCCAAGGGGACGGCCAGCGCATGATGTGCTCCGGCGAAGCCTTCTTCCATAGTGCGAAGTCGTATGAGGCACGCTTGTCCTGCTGTCCGTCGAGGTCGCGTGTGCCTTCCTTCACTTCATCGAGGGTACGGCCTGAAAGGACGCCGTAGCGATGGTCCTTATCGTATTTGAGGACATCGAAATAGATGGATCCGTTGCTCTCGTATGCATATCCGGCCTCGATGATCTTCTTAACGAGGTCGATCTGCTCGATGATGTGTCCCGAAGCGCGCGGTTCGATCGATGGCGGAGCCACATTCAGCATACGCATGGCTTCATGATAGGCCAGGGTACACCTCTGTACTACTTCCATAGGCTCGAGCTGCTCGAGTCTTGCCTTCTTTGCGATCTTGTCCTCACCCTCGTCAGCGTCATGCTCGAGATGTCCCACGTCTGTGATGTTGCGGACATAACGCACCTTGTAGCCGAGGTGCCTGAGCAGTTTCACGAACACGTCGTATGTAACTCCCGGTCTTGCATGTCCGAGATGGGCGTCGCCATATACGGTAGGGCCGCAGACGTAAAGGCCTACATGTCCTTCGTTCAGGGGTTTGAAGATCTCTTTCTTTCTTGAAAGCGAATTGGTTATATATAAGTCTCTCATTGCTGATGGTTTTTCAGATTTTACAATCTACAAAGATAGGAATTCTTTTTTAATATGGAAACATGTGTCCATTATGTGATTGACTCTCAGGTGTTTAAGCTTGCAGGGGGTGCCTGTTTTACGGAGGGGGAAAAGGTGCAATTTGTTGAATTCCAATAAGTTCCTCGCCACACACAAAATTTTTTGCTGTTGATGCACGGAATTAGTAAATTGCAGCCAAATTGGCTTTTATGGAAATGATGCTTATTATTGTGGGTGTTGTAGTCGCTGTTGTGGCGGCAGTGGCAGGTTACTTCATGGGAAAGAAGGGTGCTGAACCGAAAGTTGTGGAATTGAGGTCGAATCTGGAAAATGCACTGAAGCAGGTGGAGACCGAAAGGCGGCGTGCAGAGGAGCTGACCGGAATGGAACGTTCACGTGCATCGGAACAGTTGGAGACAGCTCGTCGTAATGCGGCAGAACAGCTTGAGACTGAGCGTAAGAATGCTTTGGAGCAGATAGAGCAGCTGAAGAGGCATTCCGCCGAGCAGCTGGCTCTGGCCAAGGAGGCTCATGACAAGCAGATCGAGGCTCTCAAGAAGATGAATCAGGAACAGGTCGAGACCCAGCTCAAGATGATCAAGGAACAGATGATGGCAACGTCCGAGGAAGTGCTGAAGGTCCGTCAGGCAGAGCTTGGAGAGGCCAATAAGGAGCAGGTCTCGAAGATCGTCGATCCTCTGCAGAAGAGTCTCAAGGATATGAAGGAGGCTCTCGATGACTCGAAGGAAAAGCATCAGGAGGCCCTGCATAAGCTTGATGCGACGATTCAGGCGAACATAAAGAACAGCGTACATCTCAACGATACTGCTGAACGTCTGACCCGTGCCCTGACCGGCGAGGTGAAGGTACAGGGTAATTTCGGAGAGCTGAAACTGCGTCAGCTGCTTGAAGATCTGGGACTTAAGGAAGGGGAGCAGTTCTCTTCTCAGGCTCATCTTCGCGACCGTCTCGGCAACCTCGTGAAGGATGATGACGGCAAGGGTCTCATTCCGGACTTCATACTCCATTTTCCCAACAACCGCGATGTGGTCGTGGATTCGAAGATGTCATTCACGGCATATGAACGCTATGTCAACACCGAGGTGCCTGAGGAAAAGACTATGCATCTGAAGGAGCATATCGTCAGTGTCCGCGCACAGGTTGACCGTCTCGCCAAGAAGGACTACAGCAAGTATCTGAAGGAAGGATACGGCAAGCTGAACTTCGTGATAATGTACATACACACAGAAGGCGCTCTTAATCTGGCCCTGCTCAATGATACGACGCTTTGGCGCGAGGCATACGACAGGGGAGTCCTCATCCTCGGTCCTCAGACCATGTACATGAACCTGCGTATCCTCGAGCTGATGTGGACACAGGTACGCCAGCTCCAGAATCAGGAGGAGATGATCAGGCAGGCCAATCTCATCGTCGAGCGCACCCAGGATTTTGCGGCAAGATTCGCGACGGTCGAGGGCAAGATGCGTGATACGGTCAAGGCTATGGACCAGCTCAAGGTCACCACTTCGGAAGGCGGTCCGAGCATAATCCGCGCTGCGAGACAGCTTGTGGCGGCCGGAGCACGCGAAAACAAGAAGAAGAAGAGTCTGGACGTCCTCGAAACCTCCGTATTCATCGACTCCGACACCACCCTCCTCCTCACCGACGGTGTAGAAAATCCTTCGTGACATAAAGATTTTGGTAATGATATATCTGTTTGCACTTCAGAAATCATCCATTCACTGTCATGCTGAACGAAGTGAAGCATCTTTACAATAAAGATTCTTCGCTGACGTTCAGAATGACAGTTAGTGTAATCATTTATATCGTTACCAAAATTTTTCATTATCTTTGCGCGCGAATTAAAATATAAGGTTAGAAAATATGAAAGTCGCAGTAATCATGGGCTCGACCAGCGACCTTGAAATCATGTCGCAGGCAATCAATCTCCTTGAGGAATTCGGGATTGAAACCGTAAAGAGGGTCATCAGCGCCCACAGGACTCCGGATCTTATGTGTGAGTTCGCAAAATCGGCAAAATCCGAGGGAATAGGTGTCATCATCGCAGGAGCAGGCGGAGCCGCTCATGTTGCGGGTGTGGTGGCCGGTATGACCACAGTTCCTGTAATCGGTATCCCTATCCAGACCAAGGCCCTTGGCGGAATGGATTCACTCCTTTCCATTGCCCAGATGCCTCCGGGAGTTCCTGTGGCTACAATGGCTATCAACGGAGCAAAGAATGCAGCCCTTTATGCGATCCAGATTCTTGCACTCACCGATGCTACGCTCTCCGATAAGCTGGATGCCTTCAGGAAGCAGCAGACACAGAAAGTACTTGAAGCAACAATATAAGCGAACGAAATGAAAAACTACCGTATCTTCGTAGAAAAGTATCCTGAATTTCAGGTGGAAGCGCGCAGCCTTCTGAGCGAGCTGAACGAAAACCTTCAGCTTGACCTCGGAGCGCTGCGTTTCCTTAATGTCTATGACCTCTTCGGCTTCTCGGAAGAACTTCTCGAGAAGAGCCGCTACAGCGTGTTCGGAGAGATCGTAACCGACAGTGTGACCGATGAATGTGACCTTGCCGGTACTAAATACATTGCCGTGGAATACCTTCCCGGCCAGTTCGACCAGCGTGCTGCCTCGGCTGTTGACTGCGTACGTCTGATCGACCCTTCTGCCAAGGTGAGCATCAAGAGTTCGAAGCTCATCATCCTTCCGGGCGAGACTTCGGACGAGACTGTGGCCAAGATCAGGAAGTATTACATCAATGCAGTAGAGTCACGGGAGAAGGATCTTGCCAAGCTAAATGCGCTTGAGCAGCCTGAAGTGGCTCCTGTGCCTGTCCTTGAGGGGCTTACATCTCTCAAGGAGGAGGAACTTGCACCTTACTGCAAGAAGATGGGCCTTGCCATGAATGCTGATGACCTCCGCGAGGTGGTGAAGTATTTCAAGGCAGAGGGACGTGATCCGTTCGAGACCGAGCTGCGCATCCTTGATACATACTGGAGTGACCATTGCCGCCACACCACCTTTACCACGGAGCTGGAAGATATCGAAGTCGAAGATTCGTTCATGAAGGAGGAGATCGACGGCACGCTCAATCTCTACATGAAGATACGCAAGGAACTCGGACGTGAGCACAAGGGCCTGAACCTTATGGATATGGCTACCGTAGGCGCGCGTTATCTCAAGGCTCACGGCTACCTCGATGACATGGAGGTGAGCGAGGAGAACAATGCATGCAGCATCTATGTGGATGTAGATATAATCGATGATGAGGGCGGGATGACCACAGAGAAATGGCTTCTCCAGTTCAAGAACGAGACCCACAACCATCCGACCGAGATCGAGCCTTTCGGCGGTGCTGCGACATGTCTCGGCGGTGCAATCCGCGACCCTCTTTCCGGCCGTGCATACGTATATCAGGCTATGCGAGTGACAGGTGCGGGCAATATCTATCAGCCTGTGTCAGAGACTATTCCGGGCAAGCTCCCGCAGAGCATAATTTCTCGCAAGGCGGCTCACGGCTATTCAAGCTACGGCAACCAGATAGGTCTTGCCACCACTCATGTACGCGAGGTCTATCATGAAGGCTATGTGGCCAAGAGGCTTGAGGTAGGTGCCGTCGTAGGTGCCGTGAAGGCGGACAGCGTACGACGCGAAAGTCCTGCCCCTGGCGATATCGTGCTTCTTCTCGGAGGCCGTACAGGCCGCGACGGAGTAGGCGGAGCGACAGGTTCATCTAAGGAACATACCGAGGAATCTCTTGAGACATGCGGAAGCGAGGTCCAGAAGGGTAATGCCCCTGAGGAAAGAAAGCTCCAGAGGCTTTTCCGTCGTCCGGAAGTCACGAAGCTCATCAAGAAATCGAACGACTTCGGTGCAGGCGGTGTCAGCGTGGCTATCGGTGAGCTTACAGATGGTCTCGACATCTACCTCGACCGTGTGCCTGTGAAATATAACGGTCTGAACTCTACAGAGCTTGCCATCAGCGAGTCACAGGAGCGTATGTCCATCGTGATAGAGGCCAAGGACAAGGAGCAGATGATGGCTTATTGCGCAAGCGAGAATGTGGAGGTGACCCATGTGGCTGATGTTACGGACAGAGGCCGTATGCGTATGTTCAACGGTGGCAGACTCGTTGTCGATCTTTCCCGCGAGTTCATCGACAGTGCCGGAGCGAAGCATTATGCAAAGGCTACCATCGGTGCCGTGGAGCAGAAGAATCCTTTCGTCCGCGAGGTGGAAGGCGAGAATCTCAAGGAAAAGATATACAACAACCTCCAGGACCCGAATGTGACATCTCAGAAGGGTCTGATCGAGATGTTCGACTCTACGATCGGCCGTTCGACAGTGCTCATGCCTTTCGGCGGTATGCTTCAGGCTACCGAGACCCAGGTTTCAGTACAGAAACTTCCGACTGACGGCTACACCGATACTGCCTCTATCATGGCCTTCGGCTACAATCCGTTCATCGCTTCATGGAGCCCATATCATGGTGCCGCATATGCAGTCGTAGAGGCATGTGCAAAGGTGGTGGCTGCAGGTGCATCATATGAGAAGATGCGCTTCTCTTATCAGGAGTATTTCGAGAGGATGACCGACCGCAGGTCATGGGGCAAGCCGCTTTCGGCTCTCATGGGTGCTCTCAAGATGCAGGTCGAGCTCGGCCTTCCTTCAATCGGAGGAAAGGATTCGATGAGCGGTACGTTCGAGAACATCAACGTGCCTCCTATGCTCATGGCATTCGGTATCACCACAGTTGATGCAGGTCAGGTGATTTCTCCTGAACTCAAATACGAAGGCAACAAGCTTTATCTGATCAAGCATACTCCGCTGGCGAACCATATGCCTGACGTGGAGCTGCTCAAGGCAAATTGGAAGTTCGTTCATGAGCAGATCCAGGCCGAGAACATCGTTTCAGGTTATGCCCTCGGATTCGGTGGTCTGGCAGAGGCCATCTGCAAGATGTCATTCGGTAACGGTCTCGATGCGAAGATAAGCTATGATGAGGCGGAACTCTTCAATTATGGCTACGGATCGATTCTCGTTGAGGCTGAAGAGGCTCTGGATTATCCGAACGCAGTCCTCATAGGTGAGGTGACCGACGGTGAGGAGAGCGAGCTTACGATCAACGGCAAGAAGTTCGACATCTTCGATCTGATGGCTGCCAATTCGGCAAGATTCGCGCAGGTTTATCCTGACACAGCCGAAGCATACAACAAGGCCGTGGCTCCTGCAGGTCTTGAGGGTGTGAAACCTTTCAAGGCGAAGAAGGCAGATCTTAAGTATAAAGGTGAGCCTGTGGAGAAGCCTGTAGCATATCTTCCTGTGTTCCCGGGAACCAACTGCGACTACGATTCTGCCAAGGCATGGCGCAATGCCGGTGCAGAGGTGCGCATGAGCGTGTTCTGCAACCTTACTGAGGAGGATATCTTCCGTTCGATTGCAGAAATGAAGAAGAATATCGACGAGTGCCATATCCTCATGCTCAGCGGCGGTTTCTCTGCAGGTGACGAGCCGGACGGAAGCGGAAAGTTCATCGCGAATGTTTTGAACAACAAGGATATAGCTGATGCGATCCACGCTCTTATCGATCGAGGAGGTCTTATCCTCGGCATCTGCAACGGATTCCAGGCTCTCGTGAAGTCGGGTCTCCTTCCATACGGCCGTCTCGGTCAGGTGACCAAGGACAGCCCTACGCTTTTCCGCAACGACATCAACCGTCATATCTCGCAGATGGTGACAACTCGCGTTTCTACCACCAATTCTCCATGGCTTTCAGGCTTTGCTGTGGGTGACCTTCATACCATCGCTGTCAGTCACGGCGAGGGTAAGTTCGTTGTGAATGAGGAACTTGCAAGAGAACTCTTCGCAAACGGTCAGGTGGCCTTCCAGTATGTTGATCCGCTTGAGGAGGAGGTGACTATGGAGTCTCCTTACAATCCTAACGGTTCTTATTACGGTATCGAGGGTATCATCAGCCGCAACGGTCAGATTCTCGGAAAGATGGGTCATACCGAGCGTTATGAGGAGAATCTCTTCAAGAACATCATGGATGAAGGGTTGGAGCAGCCGCTCTTTATCAATGCTGTTTCGTATTTCAGAGGTGAGTGATGGCATCATGTGGCTAAGTGTTCCAGTGACCCCCTCCCCCTACGCGGGGGTGCGATGTCACTTCCACACAATAGCCACACGATGAGATTCGGTTTTAATCTCCTCCCATTACCATCTGTGCACTTGTCATGTCGAGCGTATTCGGGACATCTGCAAGAAGAAAATGACGACATAATTCCCCAATCATATGTGTAAGTGTAATAATTGTTATAGAGACGACAAACTGCATCACGAGTGTGGTGTACTTGGAATTTATGGTGTGCCGGATGCTGCGAATCTGGCATATTACGGTCTGCATACCCTTCAGCACAGGGGTCAGCAGGGCTGCGGTATCGTGACTGTTGACTCGGAAGGTCTTTTCCACAGGGTCAAGGGTGACGGTCTCGTGACCGAGGTGTTCAACGAGCAGAAGATGAGTCTGCTTCCCGGAAACATGGCCATCGGTCATGTGCGTTACAGCAATGCCGGCTGCAACGGAACTGAGAATATCCAGCCTTTCCTCTTTCATCACAATTCGGGTGACTTCGCTCTGGCCAACAACGGACAGATCGTGAACTATAAGCAGTTGCGTGAAGAACTCGAGGACAGGGGAAGCCTTTTCCAGTCTGCTTCGGACGCGGAGGTGCTTGCCCATCTCATCAAGAAACAGGGTGTTGACAGGGACCAGCCGCGTATCTATGCACTGAAGGATGCGTTGAATCAGATCGACGGTGCATTCGCATTCGTAGTGATGACAGGCCGAAGGATCTATGCCTGCCGTGACAAGTACGGATTTCATCCTCTTGCAATAGGAAAACTTGGAGACGGGTATGTAGTTGCCAGCGAGACATGTGCGTTTGATGTGCTCGGAGCAGAGTATATCCGCGATGTGGAGCCTGGCGAAATCGTGACTCTCGACCATCACGGCATCCGCAGCCAGTTCTATGCGGAGCCAGAGCGTCATGCGATGTGTGCGATGGAATTTGTCTATTTCGCGCGTCCCGACAGCGACATCGAAGGCTGCAATGTGCATAATTACCGCAAGGAATCGGGAAGGATTCTCTTCAAGGAGTCACCTGTTGATGCCGACATCGTCATCGGTGTTCCGGATTCGAGTCTCAGTGCGGCGCAGGGTTATGCCGAGGCCAGCGGACTTCCATACGAGATGGGTCTGATCAAGAGCAAATATGTTGGTCGTACATTCATCCTCCCGACACAGTCCATGCGCGAGAAGGGTGTGAAGATGAAGCTTTCCCCAGTCAAGACCATAGTCAAGGGCAAGAGGGTGGTGCTTGTGGATGATTCCATCGTCCGTGGAACGACATCACTGAAGATTGTCAAGATGCTTCGAGAGGCAGGAGCGGCTGAAGTACATGTCCGCATAGCGAGTGCGCCTCTGAAATACACCTGCTACTATGGAGTGGATGTCCATACGCCGGAGGAACTTATCAGCAACAGCAACGATGTCGAGCAGGTCTGCCGTCTGATCGAGGCTGATTCGCTTGCCTTCCTCTCCCACGAGGGAATGCTTGCCGCAGGCCGTCGTGACGACCTCTGCCTCGCATGCTTCAACCATGAGTACCCTACCAATCTTTATGAGTGATTCGCAACTGTTTAGTAATCAATTGGTTGAGTCTTTTGGCTTGCATGGCTGGGACGTCGAGCCAACTATGTTGAATCGTTGAGTTTAAGGATTTTGTGTATCACGAAAAATGAACGCAAAAAATATAATAAAGGAATGGATGCTGCCTATAGCGATGGTGACGGGAGCATCCATTTATCTTATATATCATGCGCTGCCGTCGCTCCATTCTGCCGGTCCCTTCCTTTCCGATGCGGTGTCCATCATCCAGCCGCTGCTGATATTCACCATGCTTTTCCTGACTTTCTGCAGGATAGAGCCGAAGGATCTCAAGCCTCACAGATGGCATTGGTGGCTTCTTCTGATCCAGGGAGGACTCTTCACCCTGCTTGGTCTGCTTGCGGCAGGAATTCTCAGATGGATGCCCGGTGATACGCACGACAGCGTGGTGCTTATCGAAAGCGCCATGTTATGCTTCATCTGCCCGACTGCGACTGCTGCTGCTGTGGTCACCAGAAAGCTCGGCGGTGATGTGGCAGGTATCACGACATACACAGTGCTGATAAATATGGTCACGGCGCTCATCGTTCCGCTCATCGTGCCTATGATCCAGCCGATTGCAGGATTCACTTTCTGGCAGGCATTCAGCATGATCGTCGCCAGGATATTCCCTCTGCTTATCCTGCCGTGTCTGGCAGCATGGCTTGTGAGGTATCTTTTCCCTAAACTCCATAGGTCTCTGCTCGGATTCCCTGATCTTGCCTTCTATATATGGGCCGTCGCCCTGACCCTGGCCATAGCGGTGACGACCAGATCGATAGTGCAAAGTGACATGAATACCGGGATTCTTCTGCTGATGTCACTTATCTCGTTGGTCTGCTGTGTGTTCCAGTTCGCCATGGGCCGCTATATCGGCAACCGCTACAGGCCGCGGAGGTTTCCCCGCAGTCCGATTGTCAAGGATGCTGAGTCTGATGGCGGCAAGTCTGCATTGGAGCGCGGCCGTGAAATAAGAAAGATCACCGCCGGTCAGTCTTTAGGTCAGAAGAACACGGTTTTCGCCATATGGATGGGCTATACATTCATGACACCTGAAACCGCGATAGTGGGTGGTCTCTACAGCATATGGCATAATCTCTACAACTCCTGGCAGCTCTATCGTGCAAGGAAACAGTAAAGCATAGCAATAAGTACTTCAGGTACTTCATTTCCCGTCAAAAAATGCTATCTTTGCGGGCGGATAAACAACACCTTAAAAATGAGCAACCAAAGGTACATGCAGCGCGGAGTGTCGGCGTCCAAGGAGGATGTCCACAACGCAATCAAGAACATCGACAAGGGCATATTCCCCAAAGCTTTCTGCAAGATAATCCCTGACATTCTCGGCGGCGATCCGGACTATTGCAATATCATGCATGCGGACGGCGCGGGAACCAAATCTTCACTTGCATATCTCTACTGGAAGGAGACCGGTGACCTGAGTGTGTGGAAGGGCATTGCGCAGGATGCGCTTATCATGAACATAGATGACCTCCTCTGTGTCGGAGCAGTTGACAATATCCTTGTCTCATCGACAATAGGACGCAACAAGATGCTTGTGCCGGGAGAGGTGATCAGCGCCATAATCAACGGCACAGACGAGCTCCTGGCCGAACTCCGTGAAATGGGTGTAGGTGTGTATGCCACAGGAGGCGAAACTGCCGATGTCGGTGACCTCGTGCGTACCATCATAGTTGACTCAACTGTGACATGCCGTATGAAGCGCAGCGATGTGATAGACAATGCGAATATCCGTCCGGGCGACGTGATCGTAGGTCTTGCATCATTCGGTCAGGCGACATATGAGAAGGAATACAACGGCGGAATGGGCAGCAACGGACTCACCAGTGCCCGTCACGATGTCTTTGCGAAGTACCTTGCGGAGAAATATCCCGAGAGTTACGACAAGGCTGTGCCTGAAGAACTCGTATATAGCGGAGGGCTCAGGCTTACCGATGCTGTGGATGGATCGCCTCTTGATGCCGGAAAGCTTGTCCTTTCACCTACCCGCACATACGCTCCTGTGGTGAAGAAGCTGCTTGACGCCCTGCGTCCGGAGATTCATGGAATGGTACACTGCTCTGGCGGTGCTCAGACCAAGATCCTGCATTTCGTAGGCGACGACATCCGCGTCATCAAGGACAATCTCTTCCCTGTACCTCCTCTCTTCAGGACGATCCACGAGCAGAGCGGTACCGACTGGGCCGAGATGTACAAGGTGTTCAACATGGGTCACCGTCTTGAGGTCTATCTTTCACCGGAGCATGCGGAGGAGGTCATCGCAATCTCGAAGAGCTTCGGTATCGATGCACAGGTCGTAGGTCGTGTGGAAGAGTGTGACCATAAGGAACTTATCATCCGTTCGGAATTCGGAGAATTCATTTATTGACGTCTGCCCGACATAACGTCTGCTCGACAGAACGTCATGCCCGACTTGATCGGGTATCTTTAACGGAGATTGCCGGTCAAGCCGGCAATGACGAGGAATCAAGCCGGCAATGACGAAAAATCAAGCCGGCAATGACGAAAAATCAAGCCGGCAATGACGAAAAAACTGCTAAAGAAGAGAAATGAAATTATAGTTTAAACATATGAGAGCATTATTCAGTGTAAGTGATAAGATAGGCGTGGTAGAATTCGCCCGTCAGTTGGTGGAACTCGGTTGGGAGATCATCGCCACCGGAGGCACAATGAAACTTCTGCAGGATGCAGGACTCAAGGTGATCAATATCAGTGAGATAACAGGTTTTCCTGAAATCTGTGACGGCCGTGTCAAGACCCTTCATCCGAAGGTGCACGGCGGACTTCTCGGACGTCGTGATCTCGACAGCCACATCGCCCAGCTCAAGGAGAACGGCATCGAGTTCATCGACATGGTCTGCGTGAACCTCTATCCTTTCAAGCAGACAATCGCAAAGCCTGATGTGACAATGGAGGACGCCATCGAGAACATCGACATAGGAGGACCTTCGATGCTTCGCAGTGCGGCAAAGAACTGGAGCGCGGTGACTGTGGTCTGCAACCCTGACAACTATGCGAAGATCATCGCCGAGATCCGCGAGCACGGCAACACCACCAGGGAAACCCGTCTCCAGCTTTCGGCAGAGGCATATACCCACACTGCCGAGTACGACATGATGATCGCGACATACATGCGCAAGGCTGCCGGGCTCAACGAGAAACTTTTCCTCGAGTATGACCTCAGGCAGAGCCTCCGCTATGGCGAGAATCCTCACCAGAACGCGAAGTTCTACGCTACCCTCGACAAGGTCCCTTACTCTCTCGCAACTGCAGAGCAGCTCAACGGCAAGGAACTGTCATACAATAATATACAGGATGCGAACGCGGCTCTGAACATCGTCCGCGAATTCGATGTTCCATTCTGCGTAGGCCTTAAGCACATGAACCCTTGCGGAGCAGCTGTCGGAACTGATGTGGTTGACGCATGGAAGAAGGCATACGAGGCAGACAAGGTCAGCATCTTCGGAGGAATCGTGGCTGTGAACCGCGAGGTCAACAAGGAGGTCGCAGAACTCATGAAGCCGATTTTCCTTGAGATCATCATGGCGCCAAGCTTTACGGATGAAGCTCTCGAGGTACTCTGCACCAAGAAGAACCTCCGTCTCCTCAAGGTTGACATGAGCAAGGAGGAAGGCGGTCACAATATGTATGTCAGCATGAACGGCGGCATCCTTGTCCAGGAGCAGGACATCGAGACCAGAACTGTTACTGCGGATATGTGCGTGACCGAGACGAAGCCTTGCGAGAGTCAGCTGACAGACCTTGATTTCGCATGGAGGATAGTGAAGCATGTGAAGTCAAACGCAATCGTTGTGGTGAAGGACGGAGCGACCCTCGGAGTAGGTGCAGGTCAGATGAACCGCGTCGGCTCGGCAAAGATTGCACTCGAGCAGGCTGAGGCGGCATTGAAGGAGGCCGGAAAGGACATCAAGGCAGAAGGCCTTGTTCTCGGTTCCGACGGATTCTTCCCATTTGATGACACAGTTACCCTCGCTGCTGAATATGGCGTGAAGGCAATCGTACAGCCGGGAGGAAGTGTTCGCGACGAGGATTCAGTGAAGAAGGCGAACGAGTGCGGAATCACAATGCTCTGCACCGGAATGCGTCATTTCAAGCACTAAGAAATGAATCATATCAAGACAATCATCATCGCAGTGCTGGCGGTCCTCCCGTCGGCACTGCTTGTATCATCCTGTACGATACCGCATTCTTATAGGACGGAAATCCTTTTCCGGGAATCTCCGGCTGACTCTGTGCCTTATAGGATTCCGGCCATAGCTCAGTTTCCTGACGGACGCATCATAGCTCTGACTGACTATCGCATATGCAGGTCCGACATAGGATTCGGTCGTGTTGACCTGCGTTACCGCATATCATCAACGGACGGCAGAAGATGGGGTGATGAACATATTCTGATCGAGGGGACAGGCATTGAAGGTGCTGTGGACTGCGGCTTCGGAGATCCTGCGGTTGTCATAGACCGGGAGAGCGGGGATGTGCTCGTTATAGCTGTCTGTGGCAACACCATATACTGGCATGACAGCACAACAAGACAGAATCCGAACCGTGTGGCTCTTCTCAGAAGCAAAGATGCATGCATGACATGGGAGCCATGGAAGGAAATCACTGAAGATGTCTATTCGTTGTTTGACGGGTCTTTACACGGTCCGATACAGAGCTGCTTTGTCACATCTGGAAAAATATTCCAGAGCCGGAGCATAAAAGCGGGAAGCCACTACCGTATATATGCGGCATTGTGTGCCCGACCGAACGGCAACCGTGTGCTGTATAGTGACGATTTCGGCGAAAACTGGAATGTTTTGGGAGGCCGGGATGCTTTGCCTGTTATGAATGGTGACGAGGCAAAGTGTGAGGAACTTCCGGACGGCAGCGTGGTGCTTTCTTCGCGAATCAGAGGCGGACGCCTTTTCAATATATACAGATATTCCGATGTCGCCACCGGAGAAGGAAGCTGGGGGGAAGCCGCATATTCTTCATACGAGAATGTCGGATGTCATTCTGAGGACAATGCCTGCAATGGCGGAATTCTCATGATTCCTGCCATAAGAACGGAGGACAGGCAGCAAGTGACTCTTGCACTTCAGTCTGTGCCGTTAGGACCGCGCCGTCAGGCAGTCGGAATATATTATAAGGAAATTGACGGCAAGGTTACTCCTGAGTCGCTTGCAGCTGATTGGAATTCTCCATACAGAGTTACAGAGAAGGCATCAGCATACTCGGAGATGATTCTTCTGCAGAACGGGAATGTCGCTTTCTGTTACGAGGAAAATGACACCATGGAGACTGCAGGCTACGATATCGTTTATAAGGAACTCCCGGTCATCGAAATAACCGGGAGCAGGTATGACGTGATCCGTAAGTGATTATTCGGTATATTTACCTATCAGGCGGACGATCAGTTCGTTGAGGAGTTCGACGTCGTATTGCCCTATGGTAGGTTCTATGTGTTCGTTGCCTATGCCGCTGTGATTGGTGATGAATACATATGTTCCGTCGGTGAAGATCGCCATCAGGCGGAGGAGGAATTCGGTGCTCTTGTCTATGCCGCTTGCTGCGATAGGGATGAGCTTGATTCCGTTTGCGGCGTAGTTTTCAATCGACTTTCTGATGCTTTCCATTACCTTCTGATTGTGATGAGGAGGTGCGTCTAACAGCAGGAACGCCAGCCTTGCGTAATTGCCTTCCTCCCATGAAAGATCCTGCAGAGCCTTCTCCAAGGCAGTGTGGACGGCTTCAGGATAGTCTCCACCACCATTCGCTTCCTGTTTCTTGATGAAGTTCAAGGTCTTTTGAGGGTCTTTATTGAAATTTTCCGATCGGGTTACGTAAGCATCTCCCTCGTCTCTGTAGAACAATGCTGCAGTTCTGATAGAGAGTCCGGACTGCTGTGCAGCTGCTTTGCGGATGATGTCGAGCAGGTCGTCTTTCAGGAAGTCGATCTCGTCCATCATCGATCCCGTCGCGTCAACTATGAATGCAATGTCTGCGCTTCGGGTCACTGATGTCTGCCCTGCAGTAAGGAAATTGATTTCTGCTTCCTCACCTGTCGTGGAAGTCCGGACAAGCGGTGTTTCATGCATCTTGCCGTTTACCGAAGCTGTGAATATCCTTTCTTCGTCATATTCAGATGAACCGATCCTGTACCACAGTTCTGCAGACCCTGTGTTGTCTGTGATTGCTGTCCATGAAGGCTCTTCAGCGCCATTTTCGTGCAGACAGACCTTCGCACCGCAGACAGGCTGCTGAGTTCCGTCAAGTACAGTCACTGCGAATCTGTTGTATGTGTATAGATTCCAGTAGTCAAGGTGCTCATAGAACTTGTAGTCGTTCTGACCGTCCATCAGACCGCTCCAGAATGCCCAGTTGTCCAGATCGTTCCACTCTCCTGCGGTAATCTTTCCAGCCTGCGAGTTTTCTCCTTCGTTACCGGGCTCCTCTTCAGAGTCACCACCGTCCGGAGGACTTGCTGCGGGGCCTCTCCCGGATTCATCATAATACATGTCTCCCATGCTACATGAACTGATGCAGAAAACCATCACTATGACAGTCAAGACTGTTGTTAAATTAAAGCTTTTCATATGCATTTTCTTTGGACCTCACTATAGATGCAATTATGCCTTGGAATGTTGCATAGGCAAATACTCTGAAATCTGAAGGAAATTCAGTATATTCGCGTTTTATTTTAAGAAACTGAAAAGATACATGACAGATTGATGAGAATGCAGCAGTTTCTTAATATGCACTGACATTTTTACAATCACTTAAAATGATGCAGTTTTTTAAAACACATCACTAAACAGTTTCTAATAATTTATTCTGATGAAGAAAGTATTGGTTATCGGAGGCGGTGGACGCGAGCATGCTATCGTTGATGCTCTGAGCCGTTCGCCGCAGGTAGGAAAGATTTATTGCGCACCGGGCAATGCCGGCATTTCAGCTCAGGCAGAGTGCGTTGCGATCAAGGACACTGACGTGGAAGGACTCAAGGCTTTTGCTCTTGAGAAGGGAGTCGATCTTGCTGTGGTCGGTCCTGAA
Source organism: Bacteroidales bacterium (assembly GCA_017472115.1). The sequence continues at coordinate 22,562 of JAFUQW010000050.1, forward strand.
GTGGCTCTGGCTGCAGGCGTGGTTGATGCGTTCAAGGCAGCAGGCCTGAGGATATTCGGCCCGTCAAAGGCTGCGGCCACAATAGAGGCGAGCAAGGATTTCGCAAAGCAGCTGATGGCTAAGTACAATATCCCGACTGCGGCGTTCGAGACCTTCGAGGACTATGATGCAGCTCTCGAATATGTCCGTAAAGGCTCGTTCCCGGTGGTGCTTAAGTATGACGGACTTGCAGCAGGCAAGGGAGTGGTCATTCCTGAAACTCTCGAGGAGGCAGAGGCCACTCTCCGTGATATGCTCCTTGACGACAAGTTCGGCAAGGGAAAGGTCGTTGTCGAGGAATTCCTTACCGGTCCGGAGTTCTCGTTCATGTGCTTCGTTGACGGCAAGGATGTATATCCTATGACTCTTTCGCAGGACCACAAGCGTGCCTATGAGGGTGACAAGGGCCCTAACACAGGCGGTATGGGAGCGTATTCGCCGGTTCCTATCATTACGGAAGAAGATCTTGAATTCTCTCTGGAGAAGGTGATGAAGCCGACAGCTGCAGCTATGGTTTCAGAGGGCTGTCCTTTCACAGGAGTTCTCTACGGAGGCCTTATGAAGACCCCTCAGGGACCAAAGGTGATCGAGTTCAACTGCCGTTTCGGTGACCCTGAGACCGAGGTCGTGCTGCCTCGTCTCGCTACAGACATATATGACATCTTCTCTGCGGTTGCAGACCATACTCCAATGCCTGCAATCGAGTGGAAGAAGGAGGTGACAATGGGCTTTGTGATGGCTTCCAAGGGCTATCCGGGCAGCTATGACAAAGGATATGAAATCGACCTTTCATCTGTCATTTCGAGCGAAGTCGAGAAATCCCCTGTCAGAATCTACCACATGGGC
>JAFUQW010000051.1 GCA_017472115.1 Bacteroidales bacterium
CCGAACAGCCGCAATGAATGGCGGCAAACAGAAGGATGATGTTGGAGAAGAACGGCCATGTTGCGTTATCTGCCTGACCGAAACCGGTGGTGGACAGAAAACTGACTACCTGGAACGAAGAATCAAGAGCAGCCCTCCCAAAAGAAGTATAACCACCTTGAACAATAAGGTCGGTCATTACCGCCAAAGAGAGGATTATCATCACCCCGAAATAATATCTTGTGACAGAATTCTTCATAGGGGCGAGAGACCGTCTTGCAAAGACAGCATAGATGACGCCGAAATGCATGGCTGACAACGCCATGAATACCATTATTATGATATCTATGAGCGGCGAATCGAAATGCATTATCGAAGAGTTCTTTGTACTGAATCCTCCGGTGGCTATAGTGCTGAAGGCGTGGTTTACAGCATCGAACAAGGACATGCCTGCTGCCCATAGAAGAAGAGTCTCTACTATGGTCATCGCCAGATAGACAGTCAGCATCACCCTCACAGTCTTTCCTGACTGATAGTTGTAGCCGCTTCTGGACATTGATGAAATCTCTATATTGGACAGGCGATGCTTGAAGGGAGATGTGTCCGGAAGGATCAGCAGAAGAAAGACCACAACTCCCAGGCCTCCGATATAATGGGTCGATGAGCGCCAGAAGAGAAGACTTCTCGGCAAAGCCTCTATATCAGTCAGAATGGTTGCACCGGTCGTAGTATATCCTGAAACACTTTCAAACCATGCATTCATAAGAGTGAATTCGCCTCCATAGAGTACATAAGGAAGCATTCCCACAATGAATGACAGCAGCCACGACAGGACTATGGTCAGATAGCCGTCACTCAAGGCAAGGTCAGGGGCGCTTCTTGCGAATATGAAAGGGAAACTTCCGGTTATTATGGTGATGATGAAACTGATAAGCAGCGGAGTGAACGCAGCATCAAAGCCGTCAAGCACCGAGACGACCAATGCGAAAAACATAAATAATGCATTGATCTGGAGGGCCTTCCCTATATTGAGTGATATGGCTTTTATATTCATTTTACTGCATTCTCAACACCGAATCACAGTAATCAATGATCCTGTCGCGGTGGGTTATGAATATCATCGTATGCTCAGGCAGCCTGGCCGTCAGACGCTCCATAAGCATGAGTTCTGTATCGGCATCGAGAGCGGAACTGAACTCGTCAAGGAGAAGGATCGAGCCGGGACGGAGAAGGGCTCTCGCTATGGCTATTCTCTGCGCCTGTCCCTCCGACAAGCCACCTCCCGCCTCAAAACACTGTGTATCAAGCCCGTATGGGAGTTCAAACACAAAGTCTGCCGCTGCTGTCCTCAGTACTGATTCAAGCTGCATGTCGTCCGCATCAGGATTTCCCATGAGGAGATTGTCCCTTATCGTTCCGCTGAACAGAGTGTTGCCCTGCGGTACATAGACCAGGTTGCATCTCATGGACGGAGTCATGGTTACGGCAGGACTGCCTTGTGAATAAATCTCCATAGAACCCGATTCCGGCTTGAGAATGGTGAGAAGAAGCCTGATCAGTGTGCTTTTGCCCACACCTGTAGGGCCTACGATGGCTGTACGGCTGCCGGGACGGAAATCATGCGTGAAGTCATGCAGCACTTCCTTTTCCGAATCCGGATAGGAGAAACACAGGCCTGATACCCTCAGACCGGCTGTACCATTCACAAGGACCTGATTTTCATAATCCTCACGCGGAAGTGATTCAAGTTCGACAAGACGGTCAACAGATGCCGTGGCATGAATAAGTGAAGGTATCTGGCCGCTCATCTCTACCAGCGGTCTCTGAATCTGGCCGACCAACTGAAGGAATGCCGTCATCATACCGTAAGTAACTGTTCCTGCACTGATTCCAACGACACCCCAGACAAAGGCGATTGCATGACCGGCTGAAAAAGCTAAAGAAATGAATGTTCTTGAAACTATGCTGAATCGGGTCCTCCTGAGTTCATTGCCATAAAGATTATCCTGCAGTCCACGAAGTTCCATAGAACTTGTCTCGACATATTCCAGAGACTGGAGAAGGGTAATGTGCTGAACGCTTTCCTGTACATGAGACTGCACCTTCGAATCGCTTTCCCTGATATCGAGGGTCAGATTCCTTATCCTTGCCGTGATGAACTTGCCCGCAAGAATGCCGGCCGGGACAATGATGACGATCAGCAATGCCAGTCTGAAATCGAGGAATACAAGGAATGCCAAGGCTGCCAGAAACTGAAGTGCAGTACCGAACAGATTCGGTATCGATACTGCAAGAGCATTGGACACGACCCTCACATCTTCCTGCATCCTGTTTAGCACGTCGCCTGAATGATGTCGTGCCACGACATTGTTCTCAGAATGCAGAAGAATATCGAATATCCTGTGCCTGAGGGCATTCCTCAGCCTTATGTCTGTCTTTGTCTGGAGATATGAACGGATGGCGTTCAGCAATATCCTCGACAATATGATGCCTGCCAGGGCAACAGCCCAAGGCCAGATGCCCGACCCGGACGGTCTGCCGTCAAAGATGGCCACCGCAACATCCACAAGTCGCTTGCTGACATAGACGAAACCGACTGCAAAGCATGCGATGACCACATGGCATATCATCATGACTGCCATTGCAGCCCGATAAGGGCGCACCGTCTCAGCCATCCATTTCAGATACTTCATGATTCCGTTACAGCATTATGACATGTGAGAGCAGCATCAGCATCAGGGAGACATTCCAGATGCCATCCTTTCACCTTCATTATCACCTTTTCAACTGTCTTGTGAAGCGCATCCGTCGATGCCCTGTCCCAACGCATGCATGAACATGACGGCATCAGAGAGGCATAGGCCTGAAGAGGGACAAGTCTCTCTATACGGTTGTATGGAGCCTGCGACAGACGGACCACCGCCTTAAGAGGCAGAACCATATTCTTGTAGCAAGGAGTCTTTCCGCTCCAAGGAGTGCCATAGATCAGCACCTTGCCATCATTCACCCTTATGACAGGATTGTCATCGTTCATAAGCTCCGTGTCAACGATGTGATTCAGCCACAAACGGCTGTGAGTGCTCTTGCCTGTACCGCTTTTCCCAAGAAACATATAGGCACCACCGTCATGTGCGATCACGGAAGCATGCACCATGAGAGTATCATACGGAGTGGTACAGAACGTATATAGCAGCATCATGGCATTGCTTATGGCAAACTCCATGATCCTGTCTGCATTCGCAGATTCGACATACAGCACATTCTCCTTGAAATCCGCAGACGGTTTCAGGATGCAGTCGGGATGTGACTTGGAATATGAAAAGCCGAAATTATAGTCAGAACCGTCAGCCGGCCGGAAAATCCAGAAATATGGCGGTTCATCATTCATGCAGTCCTTCACTTCACCCGGACATGTATGACGAAGGCTTTCAGTAAGCTCCACATATAATTTAAAAAGAGGTTCTGATTCATCTTCCACAAGGAAAGGTTCATAAGGAGCCAGATGGTCCTCCTTGGAATACCCTTCGGGAAGGACAACAGCAAAAAGATGCTCCGCAACGGAATATTTATAACATTTTCTCATAATAACTTCAAAGATAGCATTTTTTATCCGTAATTTTGCACAATCTTTCGTAACAGCAGGATTTTACAAGACAATGAAGACAATCATAAAAGACAAGGCCATGATGATGGAGGAAGTCAGGACACTGATTTCCGAAGGCCACACCGTGTCATTCACCGTAAAAGGCAACAGCATGAATCCTTTCATGGTACATCTCCGCGACAAGATCACTCTCGGACCATGGAAAGAAGCCGACCTTAAGGAAGGAGTCGTGGTACTTGTCAGGGATACAAGAGGCAACCATCTGATTCACAGAATAATATCAAAAGGAGACGCAACTGTGACCTTGCTCGGAGACGGTAATATAGCTCAGACTGAGACAGCTACCCTTGACGATGTGATCGGAATCATGTACTCCTTTGAACGCAAGGGAAGAATATGGAAACCGTCCGATTTCGGATGGCGGGCATATTCCCTTATCTGGAAATTTCTGACCCCTGTACGCCGATGGCCTCTCGGTCTGTGGCGCAAGCTCAACCGTTCTCTGCTTTACAGACCGTAAATCACTCTCCCTTAAGGTATTTCAGCCAGAACTCATGATTTGCCCTCAGGAAGTGTTCGCCTTGATAACCGCGATAACCATGCATTCCGTCCGGATATATCATCAATTCGAACTTCTTGCCTTCCCGGTGTAGAGCATCGATGAACTGAAGAGTGTTCTGATGATGGACATTGTCGTCTCCGGTACCATGGGTCAGCTTGAGCATTACTGGTTCCACACCTGTCGTACCGTATCCGGTAGGATAACCGGCGGCATAATCTATTGCACGACCTGCCCTGTAGCCTTCAGGATTATTCTGAGGTGTGTCCATATAGCGTTCCGTGTAGTGGGTATCATAGAAAGCCCAGTCATACACACCGCCTCCGGCAATACCGTAATGGAACTTGTCCGAAGCCTGCATGAGAAGCATCGATGTCATCGTGCCTCCGAAAGAGAATCCTTCAACACCTATCTTATCCTCGCGCACATATGGAAGGGACTGAAGCCATTCGGCCCACTGACAGAAATCCTTGACTTCATGAACTGTCAGCCGGCGGTAGATCATGTCAAGTCCGGCACGTCCGTTGTGTCCGCCGGCACGTGGATCCACTGTGATCTGGATGATGTCATTGGCTGAATACCACTGATTTGAAGGATTCGGAGTCACCCATGAATCACGAACCTGAGGACTGTCAGGGCCTCCATAGACGTCAACATGCACAGGATATTTCTTCGACGGGTCGAAATTCTTCGGATATACCATCATGCCGGGAAGGACAAAACCGTCATCAGTGGTAATATGCACGAGTTCACCCAAAGCGTACTCTGAGGCGTCATAGTCAGGGCCGGCAAGATCTGCGACAACCCTGCCATGCACACCGCCGTCTTTCCTTGTGACCGTCAAAGGCTTGGATAGATTTGCAGATTCTGTTTCATTTCCATGCCCCTTGGAAACCACACCTCCGGCAACAGTGAACACAGCGACCTTCGTCGGAGTATTGACATTGGAATATGAAGCGGCGAAATACCTGCCGTCAGGAGAGAAGCTTACTCCGGATACATTGTAGGCCGGGTCTGTCAAGGCAGTTATGACTCCCTTGCCGTCAACCTTGTAAAGAGCCTGACGGACTGTCGCATCACGCTTGGCGGTGAAATACACATCACCCTTCTTCTCGTCCACGCGGACAAGTGAGACGCTCCAGTTGGTACCGTCCGTAAGTCGGCGGAATTCCTTGCCGTCATATGAAAGGAAATATATCTGCTGCCAGCCTGTCTCGAAATTACGGGCCATATAAAGTCCCTTCTCCGTGAATATGACGGCAGATATCCAGTCGATCCATGTCTTGTAGGTCTCATTATAAACATGCCTCTTCGAGCCGTCATCTACATTTACGGCATAAAGGTCGAGAGTGTTCTGAAGTCTCGGCATACGGGAGATGTAGAATTCCCTGCTGTCTGCTACCCAGAAAGGTATTCCGAAATACTGGTCATCCTTCGGATTGAAATCCGCCCATACGACATCATGAGTCTCGGAATCCAGATCGATGATTCCTATGCGGACTTCAGGATTTGTCTGGCCGGCCTTCGGATAGCGGGTCTCGCTGAGAGAACCACCGAGTGCAAGGTCGGTCACCTTCGGACTCTGCGACTGTGAAGCGGCAGCAGAAGGATCGGGGAATGCCGAATATATCGGAAACAGAGGCACTTCTGTGTTGTCAAAACGATAAAAGCCAATCTTCCTGCTGTCAGGAGACCACCAGAAAGCCTTGTAGCGTGAAGCACGGCCAAGGATTTCCTCATAATATACCCACGAAGCATAACCGTTGAGAATCAGGTCTGTACCGTCGAAAGTCAGACGCGTCTCCTTTCCTGATGCTATGTCAACGACATACAGATCGTTGTCGCGGGTGAAGGCGAGCTTTGTGGAGTCCGGTGAATATGTCAGGTTTACCGCCCTTTCCGGCTGCACCGGATAAGAAGCATATTTTGCCGGTGCCGACACTCCTGTACGTTGCTTTCCTGTCCTGGCATCTACCACGAATGCTGCACTGTCTGCAAATGTACCGTCATAACTGAACAGCACCTCCTTCTCATTGATCCATTTCCATGCTCTTGGTATCCGGCTGAATTCCTGAGCCTTCGCCGTCAGCGTCAGGACTGACAGCATCAAGATTAAAATTGTCCTTTTCATATCATTCTGCAAATAATTCATCTTTAAAATTCACGAGGAATACCTTTTCCGTCGCACGGGTCATGGCTGTATATAGCCATTTGAGGTCATCGGCTGTCAGTTCCTCCTGCCAGAAAGGATTGTCGATGAATACACATTTCCACTGTCCGCCCTGAGACTTGTGACATGTGACCGCATTGGCATATTTCAACTGCAACGCATTAAAATATTTGTCCTCCCGGACAGCCTCATACCTTTTCTTCTTGGTCGTGATGTGGGAATAATCCTCATTCACACCCTGATACAGCATATTGGACTGCTCATAGGTAAGAGAAGCGCTCTCAGACTCAAGCGTGTCCAGAATCACCTTCGCCGTAATTTCCTGATCGTCATAGTCAGGGAAAGAGATGCGAGCCTCGGCGAAATGCAGTCCGTAACGCTCCTCATACTTCGAGATCTTCTGAAGTTTGACAATGTCACCGTTGGCGATATAATCCATATCCTTGATGTCATCCACAAACTGGTAACAGTTCTTCACGATCATCAGCTTGTCGTCACGGACAAGCTTCTCCTCCTTGAACTGCACGGTCGAGCGTATGCCGAGATTATACCTGATCGCGCGTTTGTTGGAACGGCAGAGAATCACCGTATCATCTTCACCATAAGTAGAATACGCATCGGAAATCTTTTCTATCAGTTCTCCTCCGCTCACCCTTTCCACATCATCGAAAGGCTTGCATTCCAGTCCGAGATCACAGAGATCCATAACACCGGGGCCATAATCGAGTTCACTCAGCAGATGCCTTATCAATGTGGCATTGTACAGGATTCCCGACTCCTTCTGCTGACGAACGACAGTGCTCAGTTCAGCGAATACAGTACCTCCCATCATGGCCATGTAATCCCGTGAAAGGGCAGGCGAAGCATCAAGGCCGATCGGAGGCAACTGAGCAGAATCCCCGATAAGTATCACCTTGCAGTCAGTGCCTGAACGGACGAAGCTGATAAGGTCGTCAAGAAGATTGCCGGTACCGAAGGCAGTCGTTGACTGCTGCTGGCCGGAATCAATGCCTATCAGCGAAACTTCATCCACAATGAACAGAGTCTCCTTATCCTTGTTCGGCACGAGGGTGAACTGACCGAAGCCATCTCCTCCAACGGATTTCTGACGATAGATATGCTTATGAACAGTGAAGGCCGGCTGACCTGCGTATGATGAGAGCACCTTGGCGGCACGGCCGGTAGGCGCAAGCAGGACACATTTCGTCTTGAACTCCTTCATCACTGAGATGACGGACGCTATGGCAGTGGTCTTGCCCGTACCGGCATAGCCGTTGACTATCATTATGTCATCGTCATCCGACACAAAGGATGCCACCTTCCGCAGAAGTGACTCCTGACAAGGCGTAGGCTCATACTGCAGACGGGACACGAAAGTCCGGTATAGAAAATCGGCCCTGCCCATCACTTTTCGCGTTTGAATATCATTGAAATGGCTATAAATACAGGGAATATTTCGAGTCGTCCCAGAAACATGTCGAATGAGAAGATCAGTTTGGACATTTCCGGCTGCATCGAATAATTCTCAAGACTCGCCACTCCCCCGAGTCCGGGGCCGACGCTGCCGACTGAAGAAATCACTCCTGAAATGGCTTCAACAGGCTCTGATCCGCATAGGATGACCGCCAGGACAGACACGAAGATGACCATTACATATACTACAATATAAAGGAATACCGAACTGACGGCACTGTCCGGGAGATGATGACCGCTCATCCTCACCTGTGACACGGATGAAGGATGGAGCCTGCGTCTTATCTCTGTGGAAATGGCCTTGAAGGAAATGATGATTCTGTCAACCTTGAGTCCTCCGGTAGTGGAACCAGAGCATCCGCATTGGATTCCTGCCATCATCAGTATTACTCCGGCAAGATAAGGCCATGAGGAATTGTCACATGTTGCGAACCCGGTGGTTGACATATAGCTGACCACATTGAATGAGGCATCGATCCAGGCCTTTCCCCACGAATCATAGCCACCGTCGGACATGAGAGAGAACATGATGATCAACGACATGACTGCAATGGAACCGATGTAGTATTTCACGACGGTATTGTTGAGAGGCTTGAGCGAACGGGTAGCGAATACGGCATATATAAGTCCGAAATGCATGGCGGCCAAAGCCATGAACACCATGGCAATGGCATTGATGAGATCGGACTGGAAATAGCCTATCGAAAGGTTCTTGGTGCTGAATCCTCCGGTGGCTGCTATGCTGAAGGCGTGGTTCACGGCATCGAAAAGAGGCATGCCGGCAGCCCATAACAGCAATGTGGAGACAAGTGTCAGTCCAAGATATACCACTGTTATGACCTGCACTACCTTTGTTGACTTGTAGCGGTAGCCCTCCTTGGACAGAGATGACATCTCCATATTGGTAAGCTTCAGGCGATAAGGACTTGCCTCCGGTATGACGAGAAGGAGGAACACCACGACTCCGAGTCCGCCGATGTAGTGGGTGGAAGAACGCCAGAACAGAAGGCTTTTCGGAAGTGCCTCGATGTCGTTCAGAATTGTGGAACCGGTGGTAGTATAACCTGAAACGCTTTCAAACCAAGCATTTACAAGAGTGAATTCCCCTCCCCACAAGACATACGGAAGCATTCCGAAAACAAAGGAAAGTATCCATGCGATAATAATGGTCAGGAAGCCGTCCTTCATCGTCAGAGCCGGCGACTTTCTTACAAATATAAATGGGAAAGAACCTACAAGAAGAGTTATTATGAAACTCAGAAGAAGAGGTGTAAATGCAGAATCCATTCCGTTCAACACCGATATGATGATGGACAGAAGCATGAACAGGGCACTCACCAGAAGCGCCTTGCCTACGTTGACGGATATCGCCCTAATATTCATTCTTTAGTGCCTTGATCCTCTTCTTGAGTTCAACATTTTCTTCTATCAGTTCGGTCAGGCCGGTGTTGATGTTGGCCAGCTGGTCGTCTCCGTCGAACACCCCGCTGTAGCGGTGTCCCGTCAGCCTGTACTGATCGACTCCTGCCGACATCCTATATATGGGATTTACATAATTCGACATGGTGAAGTAGAAGAGCAGGAAGATCAGAAGGATACCAGCCCCCACAGACACGACTCCCGGCATGATGCTGCGATAGAAGCCTGCGTCAAAGTTTTCGGAATTATACCTCAATTCATTGTGGATAACCTCGTTCAGGGCACCCAGATTATTGATCAGTTCATTGTACTGGGGCTGAAGGCTTCCGAAGAACCATTCGCCCGTGTCAACATTGTCGGCCAGAAAGACTTCATCAAACTTCAGTGATGTCTTGACGAACCTGTCGAATGAAGTGACAACGGAATCCAGCATCGGGAGACCCGCCTGGGACGTGAATGTGCTCCTGAGCGAGTCCGCCTGAGCACGGAATGCCTCCATATCGAAAGCCGGCATCTTTGAAATGTCATTCTGGACTACCACAGCAAGCATCTGATGATTGTATTCCTGAGTCAGGTCGGAAAGTCTCTGGGAGAGATTGATGCTGTGGATGTTGTCAGCTATGAGTTCAGACACATAATCGCTCATGCGGCGATACTCTATGATAGTGATAAGCCCTGACACAAGAAGGATCATTGCAAGGGATCCCAGGCTGTAAAACAGCTTTTTCCTCAGTGAAGGTCTTTTTTCCTTTCTATTCTTTCTAAACAAGCCCATAATAAAAATGTTTTGGCATAAGCTACAAAGGTAATAAGAAACTGTTTAAATTTTTCTCCGAAAAATCATTAATTGTTGAAACTGAATAAATCTATTTGCCTGTTATGTGTCTTTTCGGCATATTTTTCCTCTTTTCTTCGTCAGATAGCACCGCTATCCTCCTCTGAAAACAGAAAAAATCTTCTCGAAAATACATCATAATATTTCAAATGATAAAATTTTAAACAGTTTCTAAATTTCTCAGTATATTTGAGGTCGAAACAACATTACATTACTATATGAATCGACTTGTCCTTGCCATCTTGCCTTTGGCAATCATCAGCACCGCATGCTCTGACCAGTATGATGAGCGGTTTGACTCTGAACACATACTATGGTACGATTCTCCGGCAGAAGACTGGGAAGAGACGCTTCCACTCGGCAACGGCAGATTAGGTATGATGCCGGACGGAGAGATAAGAGAGGAGTGCATAATTCTCAATGAAATTTCATTATGGAGCGGCAGCGAAGCGGATTATGCGAATCCTGATGCTGCTGAAAGTCTGCCTCTCATCAGGGAACTGCTGCTTGAAGGCAGGAATGCGGAGGCTCAGGAGGTGATGTACGAAAGATTTGTTCCGGACAAGCCATCTGATGGCGGGACTTACGGAGGATATCAGGTTCTGGGAGGACTTTTCCTCAGCCATCATACCCACACTTCCTTCAGCGGCTCTCAGGATTCTCCATATCCATACAGAAGATGGCTGGATCTTAGAACTGCGACAGCAGCCACTTCATATACCGTTGACGGCACGGAGTTCAGACGTTCATATCATATTGACCGTGAGGCAGATGTAATGAGCGTCAGCCTGTCGGCATCCGAGGATGAAGCCATAAGTTTCGACATGCGCATGATCAGGCACAGGGATGTAAGCATGGAACTGACTGAAGAAGGATGGCTGAAGATAAGCGGCGAGCTGGACAGCGGTGCGGAAGATGTGCAGGGGTTGAGATACTCCGCATACGCAGCGGTCACTACCCAAGGAAAGAAGGCTGTCATAGAAGGACTGCTGCCTGATGCGGATTCTTCCGATCCTGTTGAAACGGCTCCGTTCATCAGGGTCGTTGGAGCGGACAAGGCATGGATAACGGTCTCTGCTGCGACAAGTTTCTTCGAAGGTGATGAATACGACAATGTGGCTCGCGAAAGGCTTGAATCGGCAATAAGGAAAATTTCGGGAGGTAAGGTTAAGAGAATGTACAAGGCTTCCGTAAGGAGTCATAAGGAACTGTACGACAGAGCATGGGTGAGCATTTCCGGTGAATCTCCTAATTCGCATCTGCCCACGGACCGCCGTATTCAGGCATATTCGGAAGGCGGTACGGACAATGCCCTGGCTTCTCTTTACTACAATTACGGACGCTATCTGCTGATATGCTCGACGCGTGAAGGAAGCCTGCCGCCAAACCTGCAGGGACTCTGGGCGAACACATACCAGACCCCTTGGAACGGCGACTACCACACAAACATCAATGTGCAGATGAATCATTGGATAGCAGAGCAGGGAAATCTTTCCGAACTGCATCTTCCGCTTACCGACCTTGTGATGAGGATGATTCCGAGCGGAACAAAGACAGCAAAGGATTTCTACGGTCCGCATGCCCGGGGATGGGTCCAGCACATGATGACGAATGTCTGGAACTATACGGCTCCGGGCGAACATCCTTCATGGGGGGCAACAAACACAGGAGGCGCATGGCTATGTGCACATCTTTGGGAACATTACTGCTACAGCGGAGACAGGGACTATCTCAAGACCGTTTATCCGGCTCTTGAAGGTGCTTCACGGTTCTTTCTTTCCACCATGTTCCGTGAAAGCAGGAACGGATATCTTGTCACAGGCCCGACATCTTCGCCTGAAAATTCCTTCCTCATGGACGGAAAGGCTGTGAGCATCTGCATGGGACCGACGATGGACAATCAGCTTGTAAGGGAACTCTTTACCAACACACTCTCGGCAGCCGATGTGCTCGGACATGAAGAATGCGGGTTCCTCGACAGCCTGAGGACCGCTCTCGACGGAATCGCACCGCATAAGATAAGCGATGAAGGCTATCTGATGGAATGGCTTGAAGATTATGAAGAGACTGACATCCGTCATCGTCATGTTTCCCATCTGTACGGTCTCCATCCCGGCAATCAGATATCTCCGACACAGACTCCGGAACTTGCCGAGGCTTGCAGGGTCACATTGAACAGAAGAGGAGATGAAGCCACCGGCTGGAGCCGGGCATGGAAGCAGAATTTCTGGGCACGCCTCGGTGATGGCGACAGGGCCCTTAAACTCTTCCGCAGTCTCCTGTACCCTGCCGTTCAGGACGGCAGACCAAGCCAGCATATAAGCGGCACATACCCGAATCTGTTCTGCTCTCACCCTCCTTTCCAGATCGACGGCAACTTCGGAGGTGCGGCAGGTATCGGTGAGATGCTCGTCCAGAGCCACGAGGGCTTCATCAACATTCTGCCTGCCCTTCCAAGTGAATGGCCGGAGGGAGAACTGCACGGTTTCAAGGTGCGTGGAGGAGCGTCAATAGACCTTGTCTGGAAGGATGGCAGACCTGAATCCATGACTGTAACCGGCGGCTGGAATCCCGACATCCGCATAAAGCTCCCGGACGGTTTCCGCGAGCTGACTTTGGAAAAGGGTCAAAAGGCGACTATCAGATTTTAACGGCTCTACAAAGTGAACATCGGAGACGGATACTGACGAGGAAGACACCTTAGAGACACTGTACCGGAAGGCACACCGAGGGAAGTCAGAGCATCAGACGAGCATCTGTAGGCAAGATCATGAGTATTATTGTTCTCGCTGAGATGACAGAGAAAGATGTTTCTGAGCCCCGTATGATAGAAACGCCTGACTGCACTCGCGCACTCGTCATTTGAGAGATGTCCGCAGCCCTGGACAATACGCATCTTGAGTTCGTATGTATATGGCCCTCCCATAAGCATGTCCATGTCATAATTGGATTCCACGACCACAGTATCTGCCTGACGGGCGAACTCCACAGCTTCATCCGTCATTCTTCCGATATCGGTCATTATGACGAAAAGGCGTCCTTCAATGCGGATTGCATATCCTACAGTCTGGGTTGCATCGTGGGGAACGATGAAATAACGGACCTTGAAACATCCCACATCATTCCATTCCCCTTCCTCAAGAACCTTGCGGCATGGGCCTATGGTCGGTGCCGTAAAGGTATGGCGGGCAAGAGCCCTGTGTATGGTGTCGGTCGTATAGACCGGCTTCGACAGACGCTTGCAGAACGATCCAAGGTGACGGATATGGTCAAGATGGTCGTGAGTCACAAGCACTGCCGAAAAGGAATCGACAGTGAGGTCATACTCCTGAAGCACCTTCTTCAGGCGTCTGAGACTGACACCTGCATCTATGATTATTCCGTCGTTTTCCGTACCGAGATAGTAGCAGTTGCCGCAGCTCCCGCTGGAGAGACTCATGAACTTCAACATCAGCGCACCTCCATTTTTAAAGAAGGGTCACAGAGAACATCCGAGAGCAAGGCAGAAAGATCTGTTCCCGGCTCATAATATACAGCTGGAAGTCCGGCAGCGACCGCACCATCCACATTGGTACGGGAGTCGTCTATGAAAAGCATATTCTCTGCAGGTCCGCCGATCTCTTCCATAACCCTCTTATAGAACTCCCTGGACGGCTTCAGCGCCTTCATCTCAAACGAGAAGAAACATTTTCGGAATATATCCGAAAGGGGTATCCCGGCATTCGTGAACATAGCCGAAGAATAGGGCAGACATATTGAGTTGTTGTTGCTCAGCATATACAGGTCATAACCGGCAGACATCCTTTTCAGAAGCTCCGCCTTGTAAGGACTTATTCCCACTAAAATGCGCGCCATAGCCTCATCGACATCCTGAGGACCGGCACCCGGACATGAATCCGCAAGAATGATCCTGCGGAACTCATCGGCCTCAAGCAGCCCTTCCTCAAGGTCACCCCATATCCCCTTCTGATGACAAGGATCGATTATCCTGTCAATATCATGATATTCAAGATTCTTCCTGAACGAGTCCTTGCATCCTTCTATGTCAAGATCCACAAGGACGCCTCCCATATCGAATATTATTGCTTTCTTCATTTTTCTTTGTCTTTACTGCTCTTCTTCACAGTATTTGTTAATCACGCTATAGGCATCCTGAACTCCAAGCTCTCCGGCCCTTGACAAGTCGATGCATCCCTTTTCCTTGTCCTTCAGATAAATGAGCACCAGACCACGATTGAAATAGGCATCTCCCATGTATGGATAAAGTTCGATTGCTTTCGTATAATTTTCTATGGAACCGATGTGCTCGGAAGAAAGACAGTAGAGATTCCCGAGATTGTAGTAAATATATGGAATGTCAGGAATCATCTGCATAGCTGCCTCCATGTCCGCTATGGCTTCGCTATAGTCGTAACTGCGTGTGACACGGTCTCTTACCCGGGCACGTGCAGTTCCTGCATCATCCATAGAGAGGACCTGCACATTGCTTTCGATGGAAGATATGAAGTCTATCATCTCCGCACGAAGCACTCCTCTGTTGACATGATAGAATCCATCGTACAGACGCTCGATTCCTTCAGCATCGGACGCAGCCTGAATGGCATCGCCGTAATAATTCAGAGAGGAATTGAAGAGTTTTCCGGCATTGTCGTAAAGAGCACGCATGAACAGATCCTGAGCAGAAGGATCTTCGGAAGCCCATGCAGCCTTCTCCACCTGTTCGAGCATTTCAGGAGGAAGGTCTGTCTCAACATTCCTGATGTCCACTCCGACAGGAAGAGAAGCTTCGAACCTGTCTATAAGAGGATTCTCGTATTTTCTCGAAAGGGCATAGGCCGCAACATTCTTCTCACCGGTCAGCACGAATTTATATAAAGGACGCAGCCTGATGTCAATGTCCCTGTGCTGAAGAAGTTCATCATTGAAATCCTTCTTCGCGAATTCCGCATCAAAGCTGAGCAGGGAGCTGTATTTCTTTGTCGTGTCAGCAAATGAGCCGGCATCGGTGATGTTCTTCTCACGATATTCCTTCACCTTGCGCTGAGCCGTGTCATAGTCTTTCTTGGAACCCTTGAAGTCCCCAAGAAGATTCTTGACATATGATCGGTTCATATATGCCTTGGCAAAATCTGGATAAAGCTCTATAGCCTTGTCATAGTCCTCCAATGCATCACGATACATTCCCATTTCAATGAATACAGAGGCTCTGTTGAAATATGCAAGGACATTCTCGGGATTGATGTTCAGCACTCTGTCCAGATCGGAAAGAGCATCCTCATATGCCCCGAGACGGGCACTTATAAGTCCTCTGTTGTAAAGTGTGAGTGCATTACCAGGCTCATCGCGAAGAACTCTGTTAAGATCATCCATCGCGGAATTGTACTTTTCCAGCTCATAATACATTATGGCTCTGTTGAAATATGCCAGAGTATTGGCAGTATCCAATTCTATCGCCTTGTCCATATCGGCTATGGCGCTTTCATAATCTCCCTGAGAAGCGGACAGACGCCCTCTTCTCATATATCCTTCCGGATCGAAGCGGTCGAGCTTTATGGCTTTGTTGTAATCATTCACGGCCTTAAGCGTATCTCCGAGAAACAGATGACTCGCCCCTCTGTTCAGATATGCTGACGGATCACGCGGCTCCTTCCTGATGTATTTGTCAAAATCCTTGACAGCCTTGTCGAACTGTTGTGACAGGAAATATGTCACGCCACGGCTGAAATAGAGCCCTATGTTGCCGGGACGAAGATCGATGGCATGCTGAATATCTTCCAGTGCAGCCTCATAGTCACCGAATCTGCTGGTGGCGATTCCACGGTAATGGTAACCGTTGGTAAACACCGGATTTATGCTCACCGAACGGTCGAAATCATTCCTTGCTCCGCGTACATCTCCCAGATTATACTTGGCGATTCCTCTGAAGAAATAATTCCAATAATCGGAAGTATCAAGACGTTCAAGTATGTTGAAATTCTCTATGGCAGCCGAATAACGTCCTTCGGCCAAAGCCTGACGGCCTCGCATGAAGAATACTTCCTTATCATATTGTGCATGCAGTCCATGAGATCCCGCCGCCAGAAGCAGGACTGAAACGATGATATATTTCATTACTTTATGCACAAATATTTCCTGTTATGGGTAATTTTCACTATTTTTGGCACCTCAATCATCAAAGCAAACTACAAATATACAAATTTATTACGCCCGTGCAGATAAAAAAAAGAAAAAAATCATTGGAAGCATTCATTGTCACTGTCATCGCTTTCTTTGCATGCATGAGCGTATCAGCAAGAGACAGCTGGCTTGCCCGCCACTCGGCAGCCAAGAATCTTGTATGGGAAAGCCGGCTGGAAAGGCAGATCTCATTTCTGTCCGACACAATATGCCAGGGCAGAGGCACAGGATCAAGAGCATCAAAGGAGGCTGCATTCTGGATTGAAAGGGAATTCCGCAAGACAGGACTGCTCATGCTCGACAGCACATACACGAAACACTTTTTCGCAGGTCACGGACACATAGGGCACAACATTGTAGGTATGCTGCCCGGATCCGTCAAGTCACCACGGGACAAATACGTTATAATAGGGGCGCACTACGACCATCTCGGCATGCTTGACGGGAAGATATATCCCGGAGCCGATGCCAATGCTTCAGGAGTTACTGCAATGCTCAACATAGCATATATGTTTTCAACAATGAGCACTCTCGGCAGGTCATTCGACAGCAATCTGATATTCATTGCCTTCGATGCCAAGGAACTCAGCATGACCGGTTCCCGGGACATATGGAGAAAGATCAAAGACGGAGATCTCCACGACCCCCTTACAGGCGAGGCCATAACTCCGGACAAGGTCAGTCTCATGGTGAACATCGATCAGATAGGAAGCACAATGGCTCCCCTCCACCGGAACCGTCCCGACTATATGATCATGTTAGGCACCCATTCACTGAAATGGTCTGATAGGGAGATACTTGAGTCATGCAACCGCAATTATGACATCAACCTCGACATCTCTTTAGATTACTACGGAAGCAAGAATTTCACAGATATTTTCTATACACTCTCGGACCAGCGCATCTTTGTCGAGAACAAGATTCCGGCAGTATTGTTCACATCGGGAATCACCATGAACACCAACAAGACATGGGATACCGTCGAGCGACTCGACATGACTGTCCTGAAGAAAAGGATATATCTGATTTACCATTGGATCGACCATATGCTATAATACATCCCCGTCATTCTTATTTTCCGATATTATGCTTATCTTTGCATGATAAACAGTGACAAATGAAAGCATTCTGGAAAGTACTCAGGCGTTTTGCCTCGCCATATAAGAAATTTCTCGCAGGTTCGGTTGTCCTCAACCTCCTGTCAGCCGTATTCAACATATTCTCATTCTCGCTTCTCATCCCCATTCTGAACATCCTGTTCGAGATGGACACCAAGGTATATGAATTCATGCCTTGGGACGGTATGCCGAGCAAGGAACAGCTGATGAACAACCTCTATTACGGAGTCAGCAGACTGATCGACATGTGGGGCGGTTCCACGACACTTCTCATCCTCGGATGTATCTTCGGCCTGATGACACTGCTCAAGACCTCATGTTACTTCGCTTCATCAGCCGTGATGATCCCTTTGAGGACGGGCATCGTCCGTGACATCAGGACAATGGTATATGACAAGCTTCTCAGCCTGCCTATGGGATTCTTCAACAAGCAGAAGAAGGGAGACATCATTGCAAGGATGAGCGGTGACGTCAATGAAGTCGAGTATTCCATCGTCAGCTCTCTCGACATGCTGATCAAGAATCCGATTCTGATCATCTGCTATTTCGCGGCACTGATATATTTCAGCTGGGAACTCACCCTGTTCACCGTGACTGTCGTACCGCTTATGGCATGGGGAATGAGCGCCATAGGAAAGAAACTGAAGAGGCAGTCCCTCGAAGCACAGGCAAAGTGGAGCGAGACAATGTCACAGCTTGACGAGACCCTCGGCGGTCTGCGCATAATCAAGGCATTCATCGCAGAGGACAAGATGCGCGAAAGGTTCACGAACACTGCCAACGACTACCGCAAGGCAGCTTCGAAAGTTGCGACACGTCAGGCGTCCGCACATCCGGTGAGTGAGTTCCTCGGCTCGGTCATGATCATGATAGTGCTCTGGTTCGGCGGAACGCTCATCCTCAGGGACAACGCACCGATAGATGCTCCGACATTCATATATTACATGGTCATACTCTACAGCGTGCTCAATCCTCTCAAAGAGTTTTCAAAGGCAACATATAACATCCCTAAGGGTCTGGCGTCGATAGAAAGAATAGATGTGATAATGAATGCGGAGAATGACATCAGGGAAATTCCGGACGCAAGAACCCCTGACGGATTCAATGAGAGCATAGAATTCCGCAATGTATGCTTCAGTTATGAAGAAGGAAAGGAAGTCCTTCATGACATAAACCTCACCATACCTAAGGGAAAGACAATCGCATTGGTAGGTCAGTCCGGTTCAGGCAAATCTACTCTCGCAGACCTCATCCCCCGCTATTATGACGCGACTTCAGGAAAGATCATCCTTGATGGCGACGACCTCAAAGATCTGAAGATCAAGGGACTGCGAAGCCTCATAGGAAATGTCAATCAGGAAGCCATACTTTTCAATGACACCATATTCAACAACATAGCCTTCGGCGTGGAAGGAGCCACGATGGAGGATGTGGTGGCAGCGGCAAAGATAGCCAACGCGCATGATTTCATAATGGAGAAGGAAGAGGGGTATCAGACAAATATCGGAGACCGTGGAGGAAAGCTTTCCGGAGGCCAGAGGCAGAGGATCAGCATTGCCCGCGCAATACTCAAGAATCCTGCGATACTTATTCTCGACGAAGCGACATCAGCTCTTGACACGGAATCCGAAAAGATCGTACAGGAAGCCCTCGACAGACTGACATCTTCAAGGACCACGATAGTAATAGCCCACAGACTTTCGACAATAAAGAATGCCGACGAGATATGTGTCCTTCACGAAGGACGTATCGTAGAGCGAGGACGTCATGACGAACTTATCGCATTGAACGGCTATTACAGAAGACTCCACGACATGCAGGCGTTATGACCATGAATACATCTTCCCGCAAAATCATGACAGCCTTGTTCTGCGCCTACATCGGAGCAATTTTCTTCCTTTGCTTCATGAAGGGGGACAATGTGCCTGACGTACAGTTGACCCTGTTCGGCATTCCGACGGACAAGATCGTGCATTTCTGCATGTTCGCACCATATCCGGTACTTTCGTTCCTCGCATTCTGCCGGGAATCCATATCGAAACGCAGAAAAATCATGGTTCTGACAATATCGGTCATTCTCGGAGCCGGACTCGCCTACGGCACGGAACAGCTGCAAGGTCTCACTGACTACAGGTCATACGACATCACGGACTTTTATGCAGATCTCGCAGGAATATGCTGCGGAACCTTAGCTACACTCATCTTCATCCTGAGCAAAAGACAATGAAAAGACTTCTTTCAATAGTATTATTCGCAACAATATCCATCATCGCATCAGCACAGAGCAGAATTGTGGGAGACTTCAAGCCGGTGTGCGCA
Source organism: Bacteroidales bacterium (assembly GCA_017472115.1). The sequence goes on from JAFUQW010000051.1 coordinate 19,654, forward strand.
CGGCTCGACACTCTTCTTCGTGAAAGGACCGAAGTAGGACACGTGGATCCTGTCGAGCTCAAGGCGGTAATGAGACGTGGCAGCACATTGGATTTCTATTTCACACAGACTCTCGGAGACTACCCGTGGTACAAAGGGGATCCGCAATGGTTCAAGAACACACTCAAGTCTCTTTTTCCTGAAGAATACGCAAAGAACAGGCTCGGCGAAATCTACTGCAACAGAGTTTCGCTTGACCGCTTTGTCACTCCAAGACCGGGAAATGACGGCTCACCGTCTGAGACAAGGAACAGGGTGAAGGAGCCGTCAGAAAAAAGAGGCATGGTGCATGAACTTGGCAGTGACAGATATGACAAAGGATTGAGCGGCAGACATATAGCTCTATGGCAGAGTCATGGAAGATATTTCGAACAGAAGCTTGACAGATGGGAATGGCAGAGGGCGACCCTGTTCCAGACCGTGGAGGACATGTTCACTCAGAGTTTCGTGCTCCCCTATCTTGTGCCCATGCTCGAAAATGCCGGAGCATACATACTGATGCCCCGTGAAAGGGACATCCAGAAAAACGAGGTTATCGTCGATAACGACCGAAGCTGGATAACTCAAGGTACTATCGAAATCGGAACGGCATACAGAAGTACCGGAATTCATTCCGAAACCGGAACCTGGGAAGATGCCGGAAAGGGATTTGCAGACATGCAGAGGACCTATAGCGGAACCGAAAATCCTTTCAGCATGGGAAGTGCCCGTATGACCGGAACGATCAGTTCCGGCAGCAAAAGCGGCAAGGCGGAAACAGAATGGAGACCGGACATCCCCTCACGCGGCGAATATGCCGTCTATGTTTCATATGCGAGTCTGCCCAACAGTTCCTCAGCTGCCTGCTACACGGTCAATCACCTAGGTGGTACAAGCAGATTTGTCGTAAACCAGAAGATAGGCGGAGGTACATGGATATACCTCGGAACATTCGAGTTTGAAGAAGGTACCGAAGGATATGTCACCTTGTCGAACAGGACTCCGGAAGGATATAAGCATACAGGCGGCAGCGTAGTCACTGCCGACGCAGTGAGATTCGGAGGTGGAATGGGAAACATCGCCAGAAAGGTATGGACAGCACCTGACGATTCGGTGTCAGTGGTCTCAGAGGCTTCAGTTTCAGGATTCGCACGTTCGGCCGAGGGTGCGAGATACTGGCTGCAGTGGGCCGGCGCCGACACAACCATATTCAGCCAGAACGAGGGCAAGGATGACTACAAGGATGATTACATGTGTCGCGGAGACTGGGTTGAATGGATCACGAGAGGTTCTCGGATGAATCCTTCGGCAAATGGAGGACTTGGCATTCCTGTAGATCTGGCGCTCGGTTTCCACTCCGATGCCGGAATAACTCCGAACGACTCCATCGTAGGGACGCTGGCAATATACACCTCCAGATCAGAAAACAGGCAGAATCTTCCGAACGGAGAAAGCAGGACCACGTCACGAGAATTTGCAGACATGGTGCAGAGTCAGATTGTCAATGACCTTCAGGCTCAGTATGATTCTCTGTGGAGCAGAAGGTCCATATGGGACAGGCAATACAGGGAATCGCGTACGCCATCGTCTCCTTCCATGCTTCTCGAACTTCTGTCCCACCAGAATTTCGCTGACATGAAATACGGTCTCGACCCGTCGTTCCGCTTTGCGGCATCCCGAGCCGTCTATAAAGGCATGCTCAAATATCTGAGCAACAGATACGGATGCAGCTATGCCGTACAACCTCTGCCGGTGGAATCCATGGGTGTCACTTTCAGCGAGGACGGCAGAAAGGCTGTCATAAGCTGGGTACCTGCAGAAGATCCGCTGGAACCTACCGCAGATCCGTCTGGCTATATCCTGCAGACACGAGTCAATGACGGAGGATTCGACAAAGGTCTGAAAATAAAGGATGTGAAGATGAATGACGGTCGTTTATCCACAGAAGTACTCATTCATCCGGGACATATATACAGTTTCCGCATAACAGCATATAATGAGGGAGGTAAGAGTTTCCCGTCCGAGACCGTCAGCATCGGAAGGCCTGCCGAGGGAGAATTGGGAAAAACCGTCCTGGTGGTGAACAACTTCGACAGAGTCAGTGCTCCCGCATATGTTGACACTCCTGCATATGCAGGATTCAACAACCGTCTTGACAGCGGAGTGCCTCATATACGTGACATAGCACATATCGGTGAAATGTATCAGTTCAACCGTTCTCTCACATGGATTGACGATGACAATCCCGGCCATGGTGCATCTGACATGGACAAAGCAGGAGAAGTAGTGGCAGGAAACACCTTCGATTATGCATCGGTCCATGGAAAAGCCATCCTTAAGGCAGGGCATCCGTTCTATTCGTGCAGCAACGAGGCATTCTCATCAGACTCTACCTTCCGTATCGGTGCATGGACACTTGACCTGATCTGCGGCAAACAGATCACCACCACAGTCGGAAGCGGAATGCAGCAGAAATACACTGTGTTCACTCCTGAAATACAAAGGGAGATAAGAGCCTTCACTTCAGCAGGAGGAAATATCCTCGTGAGCGGAGCAAATATCGGAACCGATATCGAGGACAGCATATATCCGATTGCTGTTGATAGTGTTTTCAGAGAAAAATCCATTAAATTTGCAAGAGAAGTGCTGGGATACAAGTGGATGGGAAATTATGCCGGGAAGCGCGGGAATGTCAAAGGAACAGCAGGAATGTTCAACGGTACTTCCGTCAGCTTCTACAATACGCCTAATCCGGATTGCTACTGCGTCGAGACACCTGACGGAATAGTACCGGCAGGAAAATCAGGCAAGACAGTGATGAGATACTCCGACACAGGTATTTCTGCCGGTGTAAGTTTTGAGGGACAAGGCTATAGAGCCCTCAGTTTAGGCTTTCCTGTCGAGACATTGCGAGAAGAGAAAGATATTGACAACATTATAGCGATAACCTTAGACTTTTTTGACAGATGACAGCACGCGAAGCAGAGATCATCGAACTGATCCGTAAAGAGGTGAAGCCGGCTCTCGGCTGCACAGAACCTATCGCCGTAGCACTTGCTGTGGCAAAGGCAATGGAAATCATCGGGGAAAAATGTGGCATTTCACCTTCATGGAGGATGGGCGGAGACTTTCTTCTCGATATCAAGGTCAGCGGAAACATCCTCAAGAACGGAATGGGCGTAGGAATTCCGGGCACCGGAATGGTAGGCCTCCATATTGCCGCTGCCCTCGGGGCAGTATGCGGAAAGTCGTCATACGGGCTTGAGGTACTTCATGACCTGAATGATGAATCCATTGCCCTGTCAAAGAAAATGGTAGAGGACGGAAAGATATCTGTCGGGATTGCCGATACTACTCACAAGCTATATGTGAAGGCCGAAGTTACCGATGCGGAAGGCCATTCGGCTTATGCCGTCATAGAAGACAATCATGACAGCATCGTAGAGACATGCTTTGACGGTGAAGTTCTTTCTGATTGTCATGCTTCAGCAGAAGACACATCCACAGACAACAGGAATACACTTGACTACAATCTCACTGTCAGGGAAATCTTTGAATTCGCTTCAACCGTAACCTACAGCGACATCGAATTCATTCTCGAATCACGTACTATGAATCTGGCTCTTGCAGAAGAAGGACTCCGAGGTGCATACGGTCTCCGCGTGGGACAAGCAATCAGTCTTGAATGCAACAAGGAAGTGTTTGGCGGAGACTTCCTCAGCTATGCGATGGCTCTTACTGCAGCGGCTTCGGATGCCCGTATGGCCGGTTGCACGCTTCCTGCCATGAGCAATTCGGGCAGCGGCAATCAGGGAATAACCGTTACTATGCCGGTGATAGCCTATTCATTGCGCTACGGAACATCTGACGAACAACTGGCCCGCGCCCTTGTGCTCAGTCACCTTATCGCCATCCATATAAAAGGGTATCTCGGGAAGCTGTCTGCTCTGTGCGGCTGTGTGATTGCATCGACAGGATCAGCCTGCGGACTGGTCTATCTGCGTGGAGGCGATTATGTACAGGTCTGCTCGGCTATAAAGAACATGATAGGAAACATCACCGGAATGGTCTGCGACGGAGCCAAGGTCGGATGTGCGATGAAGGTAGCGTCCGGAGTCTCCTGTGCGCTCCAGTCAGCAGTCCTTGCACGAGAAAACCTCTGCATATCCGAATACGACGGCATTATCGAAAAGGACATCGAGAAGACCATCCGGAATCTCGGAAAGATCGGCTCTGTCGGCATGCAGAGCACAGACAGCATGATTCTGGACATCATGGTCTGCAAATAAAATCAGAATACCCTATATTTTGAATCTATGCTTTCCAGACTTTGAGATACTGCTGGAGTGCCCACATCTCGTCGCGGTAACGGGCGGCGGCCATGAAATCGAGGTCTGCGGCGGCTTTCTGCATATTGCGTTTTGCCTGCTCGACAGCCTTTTCCACCTGTTCGCGTGACATAGAGCGGATCACAGGATCCTGAAGGACAGCCGCAAGGTCGGCCTGGACATAACCGTCAACGTATGCCGAATTGGTCGCGCGTTTGGAGTCGTGCCCCAATCCGACGCTCACGCTGCCACGGCCGAGGTCGGTGGGATCAGGGATATATGTCGGATCGTCGTATGAATTCGCAGCGCTGACCTTGCCCGTGACGGTATTGGCCAGACGCGGATTCCTCTGCTTTCCAAGGTCATTCTGGACACCGGCCCATGCCTGACGTCCGTATGTGCTGCCACCGGATGCACCGGCTTCTTCCAGAAGCATATTCTTCTTCACCGCCACCTGGGTCGGTGTGATTCCGTGCAGCTTGTTGTACTCCATCTGCTTGGTTCGCCTGCGGTCGGTCTCATAAATCGTCTGCTGCATCGAGTCCGTGATGGTGTCGGCATACATGATAACAAGACCGTTCACATTCCGGGCTGCACGACCCGCCGTCTGAGTGAGGGCTCTTCCGCTTCTGAGGAAACCTTCCTTGTCGGCATCAAGAATGGCTACAAGGGATACGGTCGGTATGTCGAGACCTTCCCTGAGAAGGTTGACACCGACAAGAACATCGAAAAGGCCGTTCTTGAAGTCCTCTATGATCTCAACTCTCTCCATGGTATCCACATCGGAATGGATATAACGGCAACGGACTCCCATCTTGGTGAAATATTTCTCGAGTTCCTCGGCCATCCTCTTGGTGAGGGTCGTGACAAGTACGCGCTCGTCAAGCTCTTCCCTCTTGCGGATCTCCTCCATAAGATCATCGACCTGATTCTTTGTCGGACGCACTTCGATAGGCGGGTCAAGAAGTCCTGTAGGACGCACAACCTGCTCGACCACAAGACCTTCCGACTTCTCGAGTTCATAGTCGGCCGGGGTCGCGCTCACGAACACCTTCTGGCCTGTTATAGCCTCGAATTCCTCAAACTTCAACGGTCTGTTGTCTGCAGCTGCAGGGAGACGGAAACCATATTCCACAAGCACGGACTTGCGCGAATGGTCACCTCCGTACATCGCCCTTATCTGAGGCAGGGTCACATGGCTCTCGTCTATGAAAGTAATGAAATCCTTAGGGAAATAATCTATCAGACAGAAAGGTCGCATTCCCTCGGAGCGTCCGTCGAAATATCGGGAATAGTTCTCGATTCCGGGGCAATATCCCATTTCCTTGATGAACTCAAGGTCATATTCCACCCTCTGTTTGAGACGCTTTGCCTCAAGGTGCTTGCCGATCTCGTGGAAATATTCGCACTGAGCCGTCATATCATCCTGAATCATGCTTATGGCCTTGTTGCTTCGTTCCTTCGTAGTCACGAAATTGCCTGCCGGATAGATGAATATTTCGTCGATTTCCTCAAGGAATGCCCCGGAAAGCGGATCGATTATCGAGATCATTTCGACATCATCTCCAAAGAATTCAATTCTGACAGCATTTTCGCCATAACCGATATAAATGTCAACCGAATCGCCTCTTACTCTGAATGTGCCACGCTTGAATTCAACCTCGGTGCGGCTGTAGAGCGCATCCACAAGCTGGTAGAGCAGGCGCGTCATGCTCCGCTGCTCTCCCCTCTTCACATGGACTGTCTGCGAATGGAAATCCTCAGGATTACCTATACCGTAAAGGCATGACACACTGGAGATTACAATCACATCCCTCCTCCCGGAAAGAAGTGAGGACGCCGCGCTGAGCCTGAGCTTCTCTATCTCATCATTGATGCTCAGATCCTTTTCTATATATGTGTCTGTGACCGGAATATATGCCTCCGGCTGATAATAGTCATAATAGGAAACGAAATACTCGACTGCATTGTTCGGAAAGAACGACTTGAATTCGCCGTAAAGCTGGGCCGCCAGAGTCTTGTTATGGCTCAGGATCAGGGCCGGACGCTGAAGTTTCTCGATGACGTTGGCCATGGTGAATGTCTTGCCGGAGCCGGTCACACCGAGGAGCGTGACGGCATCGACTCCGTCATTCAGAGCATCACAGATGCCTTTTATCGCCGAAGGCTGGTCGCCTGATGGCTTATATTGCGAATCTATCTTGAACTTTGCCATAATCCTTGCAAATATAGCGAATATCATTCATTACCCTTTCAGAAAAATTATTATCTTTGCGTGATTTTGAAAACAACGTTTTATAAAACAATAGTACTATTATGGTTTATTCACATGAAGTGCAGCAGATGTGCTGCGTAAAGAAGGGCCCTAACCACGGTCCGGCTCCAATTCCTGAAGAAGGAAAGTGGGTAAAATCAAAGCAGATCACTGATATCTCAGGCCTTACACACGGTATCGGCTGGTGCGCTCCTCAGCAGGGTGCATGCAAGCTTACCCTCAACGTTAAGGAAGGTATCATCCAGGAGGCTCTCGTGGAGACTATC
>JAFUQW010000008.1 GCA_017472115.1 Bacteroidales bacterium
ATTGAGGATCATACTAAATCTGAGACAATCAAGATAGACAAATATGAAGGACGTACGTTTACACACATCAAACCGCACCATTCATATTTCGGCTACTTTAACCAAATGATAGAGGCGTACTCTGAAAACGACTGGGGCATATTGTTAGGAAAACGCAATGGACTGAATCAATCTATCCTACTTAGAGAGATCGAAATTATTGTCAATCGAATCAGTAAAGTATTTGCTAATATTGGATTTGAATACCAACCATTCCAATTCGAAACAGAAAGCGAACAACTCAAGGAAGATAATTGGATCGGACGAGCGTGGAGATGCCCAAACTTCATCATCAGATTAGAAAAGTTAAAAGGATATGCAAATCTCTGCTTAATAATATCTCCCTTGGCAGAACAGTCGGCTCAAACAGCTTAGCTTTCTCAATTGCAACCCATATAAATTGCCAAATCCTTTAAAAACATAAGATTTGGCAATTTATATAACACTCCTCGGCGCTTAATTTAGCAAAAGGCCCCCCTTATTGAAATAAATCATTAAGCGTACAAAGGCATACTTGCAATTTTCACATTAGTGGTTATTTCCATTTTGGAAACAACCACTCTTACATATACTCTTGCACGACTATTCCCATTTTAAGAACTACCGTCAATAGCCTAAAAATCAGATTATTATATAGAAAAATTGCATTATTATACACCTGCTATATAATAATGCAAAATCTTTCAAAATATAATTGACAAAAATTATTCTTTATTTATAACCTCCCAATAGCCTCCCTTATCAGGACCGACACGCTTTAACTGTCCCTTGTCCGCCAATTTATCCAGATTCCAGCGTACTCCCCCAACCGAGAGTCCTGTTAATTGAGACAATTCTTTCACTGTTATCCGAGGATTTTCCGATATAATTCCAAGAATGGTTTCAGAGGTTTTCTTGCTAGTTTTCTCGCTAGTTTTCTCGCTAGTTTTCTCGCTAGTCTGACTTGTCTGAGAAATGTCTTTAGGTCTTAACGGCAAAACCAGCTCAACCTCATCAATATCCAAACGGTTATTCAATTGCGGATCATCCCAACCTGCATCAGACCAAGCCTTAAGAATCTTCTGAAAACCAGAACCTAAGTTTTCTCCAAATCCAATCATTCTCAATATATTCTGCATACGAGGATTTCTTGCCCTTGAGACTCCTCCTGAATATATCTGATCGATTGTAAGCATCAGAGTTCCAGGATTTCTTAAACATAACTTATCATCATGCTTTTCGATTCTCAATACTCCTCCTTCAAGGAATACATCAGCATGGATGATTGCATTGGTAAAGGCTTCACGAACAGCTTTATGCTGAGGAGTATCATCTATACGTTTCACACCTTCCATCTTGAATGGCTTGGGAATATCCATCGTCAATTTCATAAGAGTTCTACGTAAAAACTGGTAGATATTATTCTCCCAGCGCCCATCATATGTAAGCCTATCGTGATACCTCTCATCACCAATAAGATTACTAAAGTCTATGTAATCCATACGGAAATTAGCGAAGCGGTCTCTGATTGGAAGTCCTTGACCAAACATCAATAATCCAGCAGCCGAAAGGCCTTCCTTTCCAGATTTACGATCTTCTACATATCCACCTATTTTTTTGAGGAACTCCTTATCATCATCATTATTCCAAACATGATCCGGATTTTCAAGACGGAATTCAGTACGATACTGACGAAGAGATTCTAAATCAATGTCACGCATATCATACAATTCAATCAATGAACCATCATTTCCATCTGTATTTGAATCACGAATCATCGCTTTTATTTCTTCTTGAGTGCAATGATAGTCTCCTTCATTATTCCTTCTGAAAGTCCCTTTGTATGGATTCTCATTGAGATATATAGGCTTATCCCTCCAATCTGCCTGAGGCACGGACACATACACAATTGTAACACCATCAACCTCAATAGAGTCAACATCCTCATCCCGCAGAATATTGTGACTGATCTTATTACTATTGATTGTATTCCAAAGATCCGAAATAATCTTACCCGGATTCTTGACACCTGTGAAAGTGAACCTCTTCGCAACGTCCTTTTCCTTCCTGTTCTCCTCTACTCCAAGCAGTACCAGACCGCCTACAGTATTTGCAAATGCAGAATAAGTCTCCCAAAAAGATTTAGGAAGTTCACTTTCAGCTTTTTTGCATTCAAGAACGATTCGTTCTCCCTTCTTCAATCTTTCTTTAATTTCCAGTGCAGTCATATGACAATATATTTTTGCGAAGGTAACTATTTTATCCTAATAATTCTATTCCAACATACTCACCAGATCCCGCTTCATATCCTCGTCGATTACACGGTATCAAGCAAAAGCCTTGCTGCCCTCTTTGTGGCCGAGTATCAAGAGCAGTTTCGCCAGGTTTCTGCACGCGATCAGTTGGAAGTTGGTGAAGATGGAAGGGACAAATTGTCTTCAACACTGACATTAAGATTGTTACTTGAAAAGTTCCGGATGAGCATCATGTGAGATGCAAAAAAAGAAAAAAGTATAAAAAAGAGAAAAATCTGAGGGCGGACAACAGGAAAAACAACAGAAATGCGGGATGAAGAGCGTATGTTTGCGGGTATGAAGATGAAGGAACTGTGTCAGGACGAGAGGCCGAGGGAGAAGCTGATCGAGAAGGGAGCGGGAGCGCTCAGCAATGCGGAGCTGCTTGCGATAATGCTGCGGACGGGCAGCGGAAAGAGCAATGCCATAGATCTGGCAAGGGAGATGCTTGTCGGGGCGGGCGGAACGCTGAACAGCGTTTCCGCGATGCCGTTGGAGCGGCTGTGCGGCTTCAACGGCATCGGCCCGGGCAAGGCGGCGACGGTCATCGCCGCCTTTGAGCTCGGGCGCCGCGCCTTCACCGAACAGAACGCCGCATCTGACCGGACTCTATCGAATCCCAAGGAAGTGTTCCGCATGATGATTCCCCACATGAAGGCTTTGGACCACGAGGAGTGCTGGGCGGTATTCCTGAACAGGGCCAACATGCTCATAGGAAAGGAAATGATGAGCAGCGGAGGACTGGAAGCTACGGTCGTGGACAGCAAGACGATTGTCAGACGGGCCATAGAGAAGAAAGCAAGCGGACTCATCCTCGTGCATAATCATCCTTCGGGAAATGCAAGGCCCGGATCCGCTGACATCAGACAGACGGACATTCTCAGGAAAGCTCTTGCCACATGCGAGATCAGCCTCATAGACCATGTGATCATCGCTTCGGACTGCTATTACAGTTTCGCCGATGAAGAATTGGTTCATCTGTAATTACCATCCCCATGAATGCAATGATGCTCCACTTTGTCCGGCATGATAATGAAGAGGAAAGAAGCCTGAAAATTTTGACATGGGAAAAATTAAAGATATATTTGTGCTTCGAAAACAAAACCACAATCCTATGAAAGTCATCAACCTTGGTGAGAAGAATTCACTTCTCAACAGTTTTGTCGCACAGATGCGTGACATCAACATCCAGAAGGACAGCATGCGCTTCCGCAAGAACCTTGAAAGATTGGGCAACATCTTCGCATACGAGATCAGCCAGACAATGGAGCACAGCGTAAAGGATGTAGTGACACCTCTCGGCATTGCAAAAGTACCGACTTATGACAACAAGGTAGTCGTTGCAACAATTCTACGCGCGGGACTGCCTCTTCACGAGGGCATCCTCAACTATTTCGATGATGCACAGAACGCATTCGTAGCGGCATACAGGAAGTACGACAAGGGAGAGGACTTCCATATCAACATCGAATACTGCAGCACTCCTGACCTCACAGGCAAGACACTCATCCTTGCGGATACAATGCTCGCGACAGGAGCTTCTCTCGAGATTGCATACAAGAGACTCTGCGAAGAGGGCGAGCCTGCACACACCCATCTCGTGTGTCCGATCTCAAGCACATATGCTGTGGAATACCTCCAGAAGCACCTCCCTGCCGACAAGGTAACACTCTGGGTAGCCGCAATCGACGAAGAGCTCACAAGCCACTCATACATCGTCCCAGGTCTTGGTGACGCCGGTGACCTGGCATACGGTATAAAGAAATAATTACAGTTCCTTACGTAACCGCGCCTTAGGGATGCCGAGCTGGTCTCGGTACTTGGCTATGGTACGACGTGCCACCTTATAGCCTTTGGCTGTCATCTCGTCAACGAGTTCATCGTCAGTCAGAGGCTTTCTCTTGTCTTCATTATCCACACATTCCTGAAGAGCCTTCTTGAGCTCTCGGGTCGAGACTTCTTCTCCGTCCTGGTTCTCCAGACCTTCAGAGAAGAAATATTTCAGAGAATAGATTCCGAAATGTGTCTCTATGTATTTCGAGTTCACCACTCGTGAAATCGTAGAGATGTCAAAGCCCGTCTTTTCCGCTATATCCTTGAGCACCATAGGCTTGAGATGAGTCTCGTCACCGTCGATGAAATAATCTCTCTGATAATCGACTATCGCCTGCATTGTGCTGGAAAGTGTGTTGTGGCGCTGCTTGATGGCTTCGACGAACCATTTTGCCGAATCCAGTTTCTTCTTGACAAAGGCAGCCGCTTCCTTCTTCTCCCTTTCGGATGAATTGGCCGCATCGATAAGGATGTCGGCATATTTCCTGTTCACCCGAAGCTCAGGCACAGAGAAACGCGGCATGGAAAGATTGAGTTCACCGTCACGGTATTCCAGGACAAAGTCCGGAATGATCTGCTGAGCCTGATCGGTGTATGAGTCATCTATCTGACCGCCAGGAGAAGGATTGAGCTTCAGAATCTTGGACATGGCTGCCTTAAGTTCCTGCTCAGTGATGCCCATGCGGTTCATTATCTTCTGGAAGTGCTTGTTGGTGAACTCATTGAAGTGATGAGTCAATATCTTTGTCGCATTCAGCACCTCAGGGGTTTTCTTCATGTATTTTATCTGGAGAAGCAGGCATTCGCGCAGATCACGCGCTCCCACTCCTGCAGGATCGAATTCCTGAACGATCTTCAGCATATCGAGGACTTCCTGCTCGTCAGTCTCCACATTTGCCCTGAACGACATGTCATCCACGATGCTGTCTATGCTCCTGCGCAGATAACCGTCATCATCGAGACTGCCGATGATGAATGAAGCTACAGCATACTGATGCTCGGTGAGGTTGCGGTAGCCGAGCTGCTCCTGCAGACTCTGCGTAAAACTCTCCTTCACTGAAAACGTGCTGTATTGGGGACGTTCTTCCTTGGAATTGTAATTGTCTGCCCGGAGACGGTAGCTCGGAATCGAATCATCCTCCTTGTAGTCGGAAAGGGAGACCTCTCTCGGAGCCTCATCCTCTTCCCTCTCGCTCGGCTGATCCTCATCCAGCACTGGATTTTCCTCGAGTTCCTTGCGTATGCGCTGCTCAAGTTCCTGAATAGGGAGTTCGATAAGCTTTATCGTCTGGATCTGCAGAGGAGAAAGTTTCTGGGTCTGCTTGAGTTCTAAACCTTGCTTTAACATAACACTGACTAACTGATAAACCAACTATAATACAGGTCTGAGGACCTTTATCGTGTCAACGACGAACGAATTGTCCTTGTCAACGACCGGGAATGCTATATTTTCCTTGACAACGAATGCACTCGGGAACTCCCTTCTGATACGCTCGAGATACGACATGGCTTCGGACTTTGTCCTGAAATCACCCACTGTCACCTTGAAATACGGATTGGCATAGCTGCGGTACGCCACGACATCGTGGAAAAGGCTCTCGAATTTCTTCAGGGCCTCCTCAGATGCGACACGGGCGCTCTGCTTGTTGTCGAAGAATATCCTGATGCGGTAGCCGCTGAGGGTCCTGCTTCCGTTGCCGCTTATATGATCGTTCATAGCGGCATATATGCTGTCTGTCTGATGAAGGACCACATCCGCCAGGCCGCCACGCTCCTTGGACGGAAGCACCTGATATATGGTCTTTCCCACCAAAGCCGTATCGACAGCAGAAGCCGGACGATACACGACTGAATCGACAAGTTCATATCCTTCCGGCACTACTATCTCCTGCACATATTGTGCGGATGCCGGAACCGCGCTGAAAAGCGCGAATACTGATGATATTACAAGAATTAAAGTTTCAGATCTTTTCATTGCCTGCTTTTTCCAAAAGTTCTTTCAACGGTATGTCTTTTACGGAGAATTTCTTTGTGACCCCGCCTTTTATCTTTGCCTTTGCCGACATGTCAACCGTGCACTCCCCGATTTTCCTGAGATCGGCGAAAACCATGAGATCCCTCAATGTAACGCCTTCAGCAATGCTTACAACGGCTTCCAAATCATATGTTTCTTCGCTTTTGGCCTTGATTATGACAGGTGCAATGGCGACCCTACCAATAATCTTGCCAGAATGTTTCACCTGGCCTTCCATTTCCGAAATCGAGATCCGGCCTGCCGGGTTGTAAATCCCGACGGAAAGCCTTATGTCAGCCCCTTTCATTCCTTTCACATCAAGAGAAACGATCTTGACGGAAGTGATGCGTATGTCTTTGATTTTCTGGCATCCTGTCAGAAAAACAAGCATGGATGCGAGCAGAAGCGCCAGCAGTCTGAAGTATCTCTTTTCCACTTTACAAAGTTTTACATCTTCGCAAAGATACTCAAATCCGTTTAAAAATCCTATCTTTGTCCCTTCAGTAACCCCAGTCTGTCTTAAGGCAGCATAACCAAAGCACACGAAATGCAGGACATCAGACCGATTATCGACCCATCAAGACCAAAGGTCTATATAGAGACTTACGGCTGTCAGATGAATGTGAATGACAGCGAAGTCATACTTTCAATACTTCAGGACGCCGGATATGCCCTCACGGAGGACATCGAAGAGGCATCCGTCATCCTTGCCAACACCTGCTCGATCAGAGATAACGCAGAGCAGAGGATATGGGGAAGGATAGACCAGTTCAGACTTCAGAAACGCAAGAGGGACGGAGTCATCATCGGAATCGTCGGATGCATGGCCGAAAGACTCAAGGACAAGCTTCTCGAGAAGGTTGACCTTGTGGCAGGTCCGGACTCCTACAGGAGCCTTCCGGAGCTTCTCAAGGCCATAAGACCGGACAATCCTCAGATCAACGTCCTGCTCTCGCACGAAGAGACCTACGCCGACATCGCGCCTGTGAGACTCGACAAGAACGGCGTCTCGGCATTCATTTCCATAATGAGGGGATGCAACAACGTATGCTCGTACTGCGTTGTGCCATACACCCGTGGCGCTGAAAGAAGCCGCGACCCCCAGACCATAGTGAACGAGGCCGCGACACTTTTCGCAAACGGCTACAAGGAAGTGACCCTTCTCGGACAGAACGTCGATTCATATTACTGGAAGGACCCTGAGAATGCCGAATATAATGTGAATTTCGCGCAGCTTCTCGAAATGGTTGCAAAGATAAGTCCCGAACTCAGAGTCCGTTTCTCGACCTCTCACCCTAAGGATATCAGCGACGAGGTCATCTACACCATGGCCATGTACGAGAACATCTGCAAGCATATCCATCTTCCTGTCCAGTCAGGAAGCAGCATAATGCTCGAAAAGATGAGACGCAAATACGACAGGGAATGGTATCTTGAAAGAGTCGCCAAGATCCGCAGCGTCATCCCTGACTGCGGACTTACCACCGATGTGATCGCAGGATTCAGCGGCGAGACGGAGCAGGACCACAAGGATACGCTCAGCCTCATGGAGGAAGTCGTATTCGACTCGGCCTTCATGTTCGCTTACTCCGAGCGTCCGGGTACACTCGCATCAAAGAAATATCCTGACGACATCACATACGAGCTCAAGACCGAAAGGCTCAACGAAATCATCGCACTTCAGGGCCGCATGAGCCTCAAGAGCAACGAGAAGGAAATCGGCAGGGAGCTGAAGGTACTGGTGGAAGGTCCTTCGAAGAAGAATCCCGACGAGCTATGCGGCAGGGCAAGCAGCAACAAGATGTGCGTATTTCCTTCACGTGGCGAGAAAGCAGGTGATTACTGCCATGTAAGGGTAAAGTCGGTAACTTCGGCAACATTATTGTGCGAGAGGATTGACTGACAGACATACAGATGACACAGGCACTGACTATAATAGGAGGTCTATTCTTCCTGCTTCTCATAGTGGGAGCCATGCTTGTGATTTTGAATGACAATCAGGATTCGGGCAGAAAGGTAGCCTGGATCCTGATCATTGCCATCCTGCCGGTCATCGGACTGTTGCTTTATCTTGCATTAGGACTCAATTTCCGCAAGCCGGGATTCTTCCAGCTTTACAACAGGACCTTCCTCAAAGAGTTTGAGGAGAAGGCAGACGGACAGACGAAGGAACTCCTTTTCGGAGATACCTGCAGCAGGGAGATACGCCAGCGCTATCAGAGTCTGAGCCGCCTTCTGAGCCGTGACAGCGGACTGACCGTCACCGACAACAACGAGATCGAGATCATCACATCGGGCGGGCGCAAGCTGGAGGCTCTCGTAAACGACCTTCTTGCCGCGAAGCACCATATTCATTTCGAATATTTCTATTTCCTGAAGGATGACGGAAGCCGCAGGATCAAGGAACTCCTCATGCAGAAGGCACGGGAAGGGGTGAAGGTACGTTTCATCCATGAGAACATAGCCAACATAACCATCTGGCCGGGCTACTACAACGAGATGAAGAAGGCAGGAGTGGAGATCGTAAGGTTTACGGATCCCAACAGCTTTCTGCTCTCGAAGTTCAACTACCGCGACCACCGCAAGATCGTGGTCATCGACGGCAAGGTAGGATACACCGGAGGGATGAACATCGGCGACGATTATTTCTTCCGCTGGCGCGACACGCACATGCGCATCACAGGAAATGCCGTGGCTTCTCTCCAGTACTGCTTCCTCAACTCATGGATAACGTCCGGAGGAAAGACAGAGGGCAGCTTCGATGAATTCTTCCCACAGAAAAGGGCCGTGCACGATGACAAACTGGTGCAGATAATCCCCGATGAACCGGACAGACAGTTCCCTATCCTGCACATGGGTGCTGTATGGACTGCACAGCATTCAAGCAGATACCTCTATATCCAGACTCCGTATTTCGTACCGCCAGAGCCTCTTCTGCTCGCACTCAAGTCCGCCGCCCTCAAGGGATGCGACGTGAGACTCATGGTTCCGGCCAAGGCAGACCTGTTCTTCATGGGGCCGGCCAACAAGTCTTTTTACAAGGAATGTCTTGAGGCGGGAATCCGGATCTTCGAGAAGGGAGGAAAGTTCATACATGCCAAGACTATGGTCTCGGACGACTACCTGTCGATCATCGGTTCGGCCAACATGGACTGCCGCAGCTTAGAGCTCAGCTACGAGATCAACGCATATGTCTATAACGAGGACATCGCCAAGAAGAACAAGAGGATATTCCTTGAAGATCTCAAGGAGTGCCGGGAAATCAGTCTCGACGACTGGAACGACAGGCCATGGTACAGGAAGTTGACCCAGGCCGTCATGCGGCTTTTCGCTCCGCTGCTTTAGCGGAACGCCATACCCGGACCATAAAATCACAGAAGTTCGAAAAGACCGGCAGCGACAGAGGCAGCCCGAATGGTGTCGATGCGGGCGCGGCTGTCAGCATATGCGGCTTCGAATGCCGGTCTGAATTCCGCCTTCAGCGGTTCTGCAGGAGGTGAATCCATCTTGAGAGGATTGATCGGGGTTCCGTTCTTCCACACACGGAAATCGAGATGCGGCCCTGTCGAGCGGCCTGTCGAACCGACATATCCTATGACCTGACCCTGACGGACCCTCTGGCCGACCTTGAGTCCGGGACCGTATTTCGAAAGATGGAGATATGCAGTCTTATAGACAGAATTGTGAGTGATCCTGACTGTGTTGCCGCCGGCGCCTTCATATTTCATGCTTGTCACCACACCGTCACCGATGGACATCACCGGAGTGCCCTTCGGTGCGGCATAATCGACTCCTGTGTGAGGCTGCACCCTGCGTGTGACAGGATGTCTGCGTGCATATGAAAATCCGGAACTGATGCGGGAGAATTTCAGAGGAGCCTTGAGGAAGGCCTTGCGCATGCTCTCTCCCTTTTCGTTCCACCAGATATTGCCTCCGTCGCCTGCATTGTACATAACCATAGGGAAATCCTGTCCCGAATGGGTGAATACCGCATATCGCACCGTATCTATCGCTATAACCTCCCCGTCACACACCTTTTCTTCATAGAGCACCTTGAAACGGTCGCCTTTCTGGAGACCGAAGAAGTCAACGGTCCATGCATAGATGTCGGAAAGATCGCTCACCAGCAGAGGCGAGACTCCGGCATCGGTCATGTCAACCCAGAGAGAGTTCTGAATGGTCACATCTGCATATCTCTGCTCTATGGAAACGGGCTTGTCATACACCCAGGCCTCATATGGAGGCTGACAGCGGAAGACGATCTGACTGCCACGGTACCGGTCATATACCAGATACTGCAGGGATTCCTCGGCTTCGCCCGGAGTGACGGAATAATATGCCGCATAGGTATTTCCCACACGGAGGTTGCGCGGATCAAACACGGTATCAGTTGCCTGAGTCAGATCGTATGCCTCACGCGCATTCAGGCCGAGCTTTTCGAGAAGTGTGGAAAAGAACTGTCCGTTCTTGACCTTGCCTTCTTCACATCGCAACGAATCCAGACCGAAGATGTCGGCCAAAGGCTCATGGGACGCCATCCTTTCGGCCGGAGATTCCGCTACAGTAACTTCCTGTTCCGCCATATGGATTTCCTCCGGTGCTCTGTTACACGAAACGGCTGCGATACAAAATAGTGTAAGAATTACTTTTTTCATGGTGGCTGTGGCCGGCAAATTATTATTATTCAATGAATTAAGTGTTGTCGGGCCACCTTAAACAGCATGCCCTTCAAGCATCAAACTATTATAAATCAAACAGTTATCCGGCACAAATATACAACTAAATTTCGGGCTGTTGATAATTTTGTGGAAAATTTTGGAAGAAAGTGGGAAAAAGTGGGAAAAAGTTTGTAATTTTGCCACACTCTATAGTACGCACTGATATGAACGGATTTTTCGGACGACATAGCGCAAAAGTCGATGACAAGGGAAGACTCGTGATTCCTTCTGCCATCAAGGGAGTCGTGCCGGAAGACCGGATGCAGTTCGTCATCAGGAAGGACATGCACTCGGACTGCCTCGAAATGTTCACCTACTCCGAATGGGAGGTGATGTCCCAGGCCGTCAGATCAAGACTCGACCTCGCCTTCGATGACGACCACATCAGGTACTGGAGGACATACATGAGCAATACGGTGACAGTGACACCTGACGCCAGGCTCGGAAGAATAACCATCCCGAAAGAGATCTTGGACGCGGCAGGCATCACCAAAGACGTAGTGTTCCTCGGCGTTGACTACAAGGTCGAGATCTGGGCAAAGGAGAAGATTGACGGAGGCTGCCTCACCCCTGAGGAGTTCCGTCTGATGGGAAAGAAAATTTCGGGTCGTATTTAATGAGGAGGCCTGAAAATGTCCGAGTACCACACACCAGTCCTGCTTGATGAAAGCGTTTCCGCTTTGATCAGCTCAACATCAGGAATATACGCAGACGCCACATTCGGCGGAGGAGGACATACCGGAGAGATTCTCAGGAGGCTGTCCCCTGAGGGACGCGTCATCTCCTTCGACAGGGATAGCGACGCGATAGCCAATCGTCCTGATGACGAGAGACTTACATTGATAAGGAGCGACTTCCGCTGGATCCACAACCATATCCTCAATCAGGGATATAAGGACGGCATAGACGGAGTGCTTGCCGATCTGGGAGTGTCGTCGCACCAGTTCGACACGGCGGAGCGAGGATTCTCGTTCAGATACGAAGCACCTCTCGACATGAGGATGAATCAGGAGGCCACCACTACGGCCGCCGACATAATAAACGGATACGGACAGCAGGATCTTGAAAGAATCCTCAGGCTTTATGGTGAAGTTGACAACAGCCGTAAGATAGCCCAGCTCATATGCAAGGCGCGAGAGACATCGGAGATAAGGACCACCTCTGAGCTTGGCAAGGCGATAGAGAGTGCACTTCCGAAGTTTGCCGAACACAAGTTCCTGGCGAAGGTCTATCAGGCCTTGAGGATAGAAGTCAACCAGGAGATGAAGTCTCTCGAGAAATTCCTGAGCGGAGCGGCGAAGTCCCTCAGGACGGGCGGCAGACTCGTGGTGATAACCTACCACTCCTTAGAGGACAGGATGGTGAAGAACTTCATCAAGACGGGGAACATAGAGGGAAAGGTGGAGAAGGATTTCTACGGCAACATCACCGCGCCGCTGAGCACCGTGAACCGCAAGCCGATCCTGCCGCAGGAAAGCGAGATCGCGGCGAACACAAGGGCACGAAGTGCCAAATTGAGAATAGCGGAAAAGATATAGGGAGATGGGATTGTTCAGTAACTGGAGCTGGAAAGCGGCGGCAAACGCCGTAAAGGAGTTCATCATCGCTCTCGGACGAGGTGACCTCGTACTCCGCATGAGGATTGACCGTGCCTTTCCTTATATATTATGGACATTTCTCCTCGGATGCGTAAGCATCTGGTGGAGCTATATGACAGAGCAGACCATGCTCAAGGTCGAAAGGAACAAGGACATAATCACGAACCTGAAGATCGAGCACGCGCAGAAGACATATGAGACAGTCAGCTTGGACAAATTGACAACTGTGGAGGCCCTGCTGACGGAAATGGAATCGGATGTGAAGCCACCACAGAAACCGGCAGATGTATTGAAGAAATGACAGACCAGGAAAGAAACAACGACAACGGATTGAGAATCAGCAGACTTCTCAGAAGGCTGTACTGGTTCTTTCTTGCTCTGTCCGTCTGGATAATCGGTCAGACGATATACATCCAGACAGGGTGGGAGCCTAAGCCGGAGCTGGAAAAGCATTTCATGCCGAGAAGATACCGGGAGACGGAAAAGCCGGAAAGGGGCGCAATCCTCGACCATGACGGGAAGCTGCTGGCAATATCCACACCGATTTACGACATCTTCATGGACTGTACGGTCAGAAGAGAGGAATTCGAGGCCAAGGAAAAGGGAGATTCACTGGAAGACGTGTGGTTAGGGAAGGCAGACCTGCTGAGCAGGGAACTTCCCAAGGTCCTCGCAAAGGATGGCAAGACATACGAATACTACAGTGACCTGATCACGACCAAGAGATACATGAAGTCCGGCACCTATGTGCCTATCACGAAGAACATCGACCACAGCACTTATTTAGAGCTGAGGTCGCTTCCGCTCTATAACGAGGGGGCCAATGCCGGAGGAATAATCGTAGAGGAACATGACAACAGGCAGTACCCCTACGGAATCTACAAGGTGATCGGCAGCGTAAAGATCAACAAGGAGGATCCCGACCAGAATGTCTATCTCGGTCTGGACGGACAATATGACTACATCCTCAGGGGCAAGGAAGGCTCGCAGTGGATGAGAAAGACCGACAGGGGCACCATATCCGATCCCGACAGCACAGTCGTTGAAGTCGAGGACGGAATGGACGTAAGGACGACGCTGGACATAGGAATCCAGCAGATAGCATCGAAGGCATTGAGGGCCAACATCGAATCCGATCCTGAAATCCAGGGCGGCTGTGCCGTGGTGATGGATGTCGAGACCGGAGCAATAAAGGCGATGGTCAACCTGCTCAAGAACACGGATGGAGAGCTCGGAGAGATCTACAATCTGGCAATAGGACGTGCAGGTGAACCGGGATCGGTGTTCAAGACAGCCACATTGATGACACTTCTTGAGGAGGGCAAGACCACACTCAGCTCCGTCTATAAGACAAACGGAGGCAGGATGCACGACTTCGACATCGAACCGTGCCAGGAGACGATAAGGTATGAGAACAAGACAAAAAAGAAAACCATAACCGTAGAGGACGCGCTGAAGGTGTCTTCGAACTATATATTCAGGAGGATAGTGGCGGACAATTACATACAGTGTCCCGAGCAGTTCGTCAACAAACTGTATTCCTACAATCTGCATGACGCATATGCTTTCGACCTCACGGAAAAAGGAAGCAGACCGAAACTGCCTGTCCCTGACCCCAAGATGAACAGATACGACCTCGTGTCCGTGGCCATCGGATATAATGTCACAGAGACTCCGCTCAACATCGTGACATTCTACAATGCCATAGCAAACGGCGGAAAGATGATGAAGCCGTATCTGATAGAATCATATGAGAAGGACGGCAGGACAGAACGTAAATTCGGTCCGGAAATCCTCAACGGGGCTATCTGTTCGGAGGCTACTGCGGATTCCCTGACCAGGGCGCTGACCATGGTGACGCTGGAAGGAACTGCTGCCACGAGGCTCCGTAACGCGAAGTGCACCGTGGCCGGCAAGACCGGAACCGCCCGCGTGGTACTTGAAGCAGCCGACAAGCCGAAGCGGGGAGATCAATACGTGTCTGTTGACGGATTGAGAAGGTATCAGGCGACATTTGTAGGATTCTTCCCTGCCGAACAGCCGAAATACACTGCGATAGTAGTACTATACACTGAGCTGAGAAAGACCAGCATAGGAGGAGGAAATCTTCCGGCCTTGACCTTCAAGCAGATAGTTGACGACATCTGGGCCATGGACAGCTCATGGGGAAAAGAACTGGAAGCCACAGGGGAAGTGCCTCAGATGAGGGCGCAGCGTATCTCGACAGTCTCCGTAAGCAGCTCCAGAGTACCGGATCTGAAAGGAATGGGACTGAAGGACGCCCTCTATGCGATAGAGAACAGCGGATACAGGTGCAGGTACGAAGGAGTAGGGCATGTGGCCGAGCAGTCTCCGGCCGCCGGAAAGGAATATAAGAAAGGTGAAACCATCAAAATAAGACTCAGATGATACTGGAAAAGGTCATATATGGCAGCGGATGCACACTCGTCAAGGGTGATGCAGGGACCATTGTCACGTCTGTCTGCAATGACTCGAGGAAAGTGACCCCGGGATCATTGTTCGTGGCCGTAAAGGGATATGCAAGCGACGGACACAGTTTCATAGCGACCGCCGTCGAGAAGGGTGCATGTGCAATAGTATATGAAGATCAGGCACTTGCGCAGGCACAGATGGAAGCGGCCGGCAAGGCGGCGGAGAATGTCGCGATGATACGCGCGGAATCCTCAAGACATGCCCTTGCGATCATAGCTGCCAATTTCCATGACAACCCTTCGCACAAGCTGACCCTTGTCGGTATCACAGGCACCAACGGAAAGACCACGACAGTGACACTCCTGCACAGGATGTTCACCGCATTGGGATATAACTGCGGACTTCTCTCCACCATAGCCAACTATGTCGGCACAAAGGGTACGGAGGCTGTGAACACCACCTCTGATCCGCTGACCATCAACTCATTGCTGAACGAGATGGTGGAAGCCGGCTGCGAATACTGTTTCATGGAAGTGAGCTCGATAGGTGTGGAACAGGAGAGGATCGCCGGCCTGAAGTTCAAGGCAGGAATATTCTCCAACCTGACACACGACCATCTTGACTATCACAAGACTTTTGCAGAGTATCTCAGATGCAAGAAGCTCTTCTTCGACACACTGCCTTCCGACGCCTTCGCCATAACGAATGTGGATGACCGCAACGGAATGGTGATGCTGCAGAACACAAAGGCTGTTCCGGTGACATATTCGCTCAGGAGCATGGCCGACCACACATGCCGCATCATAGAGCAGAGCTTCGAAGGCATGCTTCTGAAATTCGACGGCACGGAGGCATGGAGCTGCCTTATCGGACAGCACAACGCCTACAACCTGCTCGCGATCTACACCACTGCCGTGACCCTTGGTGCTGATCCCGAAGAAGTGCTTGTGGCACTTAGCACCCTCAGACCTGCACCGGGCAGGCTCGAGAACATAAGAGGACCGAAGGACATATCCGTCATAATCGATTACGCTCATACGCCTGATGCTTTGGAGAATGTCCTCAAGACTCTGCGCGAGATAGCACCGGACAGGGAACTGATCTGTCTTTTCGGATGTGGCGGAGACAGGGACAGGACCAAGAGGCCTGAAATGGGACTCATAGCTCAGAAGATGGCGGACAGGATCATCGTGACCTCGGACAACAGCAGGACTGAAAAGACTTCCGACATCATGGCGGAGATCAAGGGAGGCATGGACATCAGCGGCAGGGCGAAGTCGCTGTTCATAGAAGACAGAAGAGAAGCGATCCGCACAGCCGTGATGCTCGCCGGCCCGGGCGCAACGATACTGCTGGCAGGAAAGGGACACGAGACCTACCAGATAACAGGCACCGAAAAGGTGCATTTCGACGAGAAGGAGATCGTCGCAGAAATTTTCAACGACATAACGAGACTATAAAAAATGATATACCACTTATTTGAATTTCTAAGAGAATACGACATACCGGGACAGGGGCTGTTCCATTATCTGTCCTTCAGGGCCATACTGTCTTTCACCACTGCCCTTCTCTTCTCGATAATCGCCGGCAAAAGGATAATCGGCTGGATACAGAAGAAGCAGATCGGTGAGGAGATACGCGACCTCGGGCTGGAAGGCCAGATGCAGAAGAAAGGCACTCCTACCATGGGAGGAATCATCATATTCCTCTCGATAATGATTCCCGTACTCCTTTTCGCCAACCTGACGAACATATATATCATACTACTGATAATCAGCACCATATGGTTCTTCCTCGTAGGCTTTGCAGATGATTACATCAAGGTGTTCAGGAAGAACAAGGAGGGAATGAGCGAGAGGACCAAGCTGGTTGCCCAGGGTCTGCTCGGACTCGCCATAGGACTTGCGGTGTGCTTCAGCGACCAGATCGTGGTGAGGGAGAAGGTGAGCGTGGAAGAAGTCGTCACCACAGTAGCGGCAGACGGCTCTCCGGAAGCTGAGGAAATCACACAGACCGTCGAAAAGCATGATGTCATAAAGAGCACCAAGACTACCATCCCTTTCATAAAGAATCATGAATTCGACTACAAATGGCTCTCCCCTTTCAAAGGCACATGGGGCTGGTACTGCAAGTGGGCCATCTATGTGCTCATGATAATAATAGTCATCACGGCATGTTCAAACGGAGTCAACCTCACTGACGGAATGGACGGTCTGGCGACAGGTTCTTCTGCCATCGTAGGAGTAGTTCTCGGAATATTCGCATGGCTCTCAGGAAACATCCTCAATGCCGAATACCTCAACATAATGTATATCCCCGGAAGCGGTGAGATCGCGGTATTCATGTCGGCATTCGTCGGTGCCCTCGTGGGATTCCTGTGGTATAATTCGTTCCCTGCACAGGTGTTCATGGGCGATACGGGAAGCCTCATGCTCGGAGGAATAATCGGAGTCTGCGCCATTCTCATAAGGAAAGAGCTTCTGCTGCCGATCCTCTGCGGAATCTTCTTCGTAGAAAGCATTTCCGTACTCATGCAGAGATTCTGGTTCAGATATACAAAGAAGAAATACGGCGAAGGAAGAAGGGTGTTCAAGATGGCACCTCTGCACCACCACTTCCAGAAGGAGGGAATACCTGCCCTGATACAGAAGCCTGCCAAGGCAATGCCTGAAGCAAAGATAACCGTCAGGTTCTGGATCATCGGTCTTATATTGGCCGTGATAACCATAGCAATGTTGAAACTGAGATAAGAAACGTCAATATATGTCAAGAATAGTCATATTAGGAGGAGGCGAAAGCGGAGTAGGATCTGCAGTCCTCGCCAAGACAAAGGGATTCGATGTGTTCCTGTCCGACATGGGAAAGATTTCGGACGAATATGCAGCAATGCTCGAGAAGTGGGAGATACCTTTCGAGCAGGGTTGCCATACCGAAGAACTCATCCTGAATGCAGACGAGGTGATAAAGAGCCCCGGCATTCCTTCGACTGCTCCGATGGTGCGGAAGATCGAGGAAAGGGGCATAGGGATCATATCGGAAATCGAGTTTGCAGGAAGGTATGACAATGCCAAGAAGATCTGCATCACGGGAAGCAACGGAAAGACGACCACTACATCCCTCATTTACCATCTCCTGTGTCAGGCCGGTCTGAATGTGGGACTCGGAGGAAACATAGGAAAGAGCTACGCTTATCAGGTGGCGACCGAGAAATTCGACATATATGTCCTTGAACTGAGCAGTTTCCAGCTCGACAACATGTATGACTTCAAGGCAGACATAGCCATCATCACCAACATAACACCCGACCATCTCGACAGATACGGTTACAAGATGGAGAACTATGTGAAGGCTAAGTTCCGCATCACACGCAACATGTCGAGCGACGACTGCTTCATATTCTGTTCGGATGACGACATCACCGTCAGCCACCTCAACAGAATCGTCATGAAGGCAAAGATGCTTCCTTTCACACAGAAGGAGAAGGTGGATCAGGGTGCGTATGTTGACGGAGACAGAATGATAGTACGTTTCAAGGACGAGGAATGCGACATGTATCTGCAGGAACTTGCCTTGGGAGGAAAACATAATGTATATAATTCGATGGCCGCTGCGCTCGCAGCCAAGGCCATGGAGATCGACAACGAAGTGATCCGTGACGGTCTTGCCACATTCCAGGCTGTGGAGCATAGGCTTGAGAAGGTTCTCAGCATCAGGGACGTTCTCTACATCAATGACTCGAAGGCGACCAATGTCGATGCGGCATGGTATGCTCTCGAATGCCAGACAAGACCTGTGATCTGGATTGCGGGAGGCACTGACAAGGGCAATGACTATTCGACATTGCGTCCTCTGGTTGAAGAAAAAGTAAAGGCATTGATATGCATGGGAGTCGATAACAGGAAACTTCATGAGTCATTTGACGACATCGTGAAATGGACTTATGACGTGAATTCGGCTGAGGAAGCCGTAAAGGTCGCCGATTCGATAGCTGAGCCGGGAGATGTGGTTCTTCTGTCTCCATGCTGCGCAAGCTTCGACCTCTTCAGGAACTATGAAGACAGGGGAAGGAAATTCAAGGAAGCAGTAAGAAATCTCTGATGACGGAAAAGAAACATAAGGATACAGGCAGAAACTGGTTCTGGCGCACCATCGACAGCATTGAAGGCGACAAGGTGGTGTGGATAATCGTGCTTCTGCTCATAATGTTCTCCATTCTCGCCATATTTTCATCCACTTCACTTCTCAAGGAAGGAACCAAGGACAGGATAGACTTCATCACGGACCATACTGTCGTGGCAGGAGTAGGACTGTTTCTGATATTCATCATCTACAAGATTCCATGGATAGGCTTCTTCAGGGCATGTTCC
This sequence comes from Bacteroidales bacterium, assembly GCA_017472115.1. Next base: position 19,276 of record JAFUQW010000008.1, read on the forward strand.
AAGGCCGGATTCGGTGTCTCGCTCTTCCTCCTCACTCTGCTCGACTGCCACGTGAACATACCGGGGGTGATACATGCCGAATACATCAACGGAGCATGGAGGACGCTGAGCCTGTTCGACAAGCAGCTGCATGTGTTCGAGGTAGTGAAGGTGGCCATGGTGGTATATCTTGCATGGGCCATGTTTGCCTACAAGGAAGATCAGGCTGCAGCGGAAAAGCGCAGGCCGAGCAAATATCTCGGACTGGCAAACAGGCTTTCCCGATACAGGTATCTGAAGTTTTTGGGTACCCCGCCCGGCAAGAGGATAATGTATATGTATCTTCCGATAATGATCACCAGCGTGCTGGTGATGCTCGGAAGCAATTCCAGCGGCATCTTCATTGGAGCTGTGCTGATAGCCGTGCTGTTCATAGGTGAATTGCCGAAAGGCGAAATAATAAAGACAGGAGCCTTGCTGGCGGCAGTCGTAGGCTTGCTTGTAGGCACCTACTACTTGACCGGCAAGCCGCAACGCGTAGGCACGATGATCAGCCGTCTCACTACAGACTACACCGACGAATCACTTCTTGACGGACTCACACCTGGCACGGAGGCACACAGAAAGGTCATTGACAAGATGAGGCAGCCATACGGAGCACGCATCGCCGTACACGAGGGAGGTCTGATCGGAAAACACAGCGGCAACAGCACTCAGAAATACGCCGTCGCCAACATTTACGGCGACTACATGTACAGCTTCATCATCGAGGAATACGGTCTCATCGGGGGCATAATAATTCTGTTTCTGTATGTGACTCTCCTCGCACGAGGCTCGCTGATAGCAAAGAACTGCAGCAATGAGTATGCGAAGATCACGGTCGGAGGACTGACAATCCTCATCACAGGACAGGCCTTCATGCACATGATGGTGAATGTGAACATCATTCCTATGACGGGACAGACCCTGCCGCTGATAAGTCACGGAAGCTTCGCCTTCATAATGTTCTGCGTGGCATTCGGACTGATTCTTTCCATAAGCAGGATGGCACAGAAGAAGATCAAGGAAGAGGAAGAGGCTGCAAAGCCGCTGTATGAAAGCGAGAAAGACGACATACAGGTCACAATGGATGTTCTTGAACAGTTATAATTATGGAATACAGGAAATTGAGGGTAATAATAAGCGGAGGCGGCACGGGAGGACATATTTTCCCGGCTCTGTCGATTGCGGACAAGCTCAGGGAACTCAACCCTGAGACTGAGATACTGTTTGTCGGAGCTGAAGGCAGGATGGAGATGGAGAAGGTGCCTGCAGCCGGCTACAAGATCATCGGACTGCCTATTGCAGGACTGCAGAGAAAGCTGACCATAAGCAATCTTGCCCTCCCTTTCAAGGTGCTCAAGAGCATATTCATGGCACGAAAGACCTTGAAGAAGTTCAGACCGGACATTGCGATCGGCGTAGGAGGATATGCCAGCGCCCCTCTTCTATGGACGGCAGGAATGCTCGGTATCCCGACTCTGATCCAGGAGCAGAACGGATTTGCAGGGCTTACCAACAAGATTGTGGCAAAAAAGGCAGGAAGCATCTGCGTGGCATATGAAGGGATGGAAAGGTTCTTCCCTGCTGACAGGATAGTGCTCAGCGGAAATCCTATCAGAAAAGACATCATGCCTGCAACAGAGGAAATGAAGAAGGAAGGATATGCATTCTATGGTCTGAACCCTGAATGCAGGCACATACTGGTAGTAGGCGGAAGTCTCGGAAGCGGGACCCTCAACAATGCGATGAAGAGCTGGATCATGAAAGGATGTCCGGGCGGAAGGGACATCGAAGTGATCTGGCAATGCGGAAAATACTACAAGGATGCAATCGACGTGTTCATGAAGGAGGCGAAGGCCAACGGTATAGGTAAAAACAGCATCGAGAGGATACGTCACAGCGATTTCATAAAGAGGATGGACCTTGCATATGCTGTAGCGGACGTGGTGGTATCGAGATCCGGCGCAAGCTCGGTATCAGAGCTTTGTGCAGCAGAGAAAGCTGTAATCTTCGTTCCGTCACCTAATGTGGCCGAGGACCATCAGACCCACAATGCAATGGCCTTGGTAAGCAAGGATGCCGCCCTCATGGTCCGCGACAGTGAAGCCGGAGAGAAACTGATGGATCTGGCATGCAGACTGACGGACGACAGAGAGAAGATCGCGCAGCTGGAAAGGAATATAGGAAAATTGGCACTTCGTGATGCGGCTCAGACCATTGCTGACGAAGTTTACAGGATAGCGAAATGAAACACATATATTTTATAGGAATCGGCGGCATCGGCATGAGTGCGATCGCCAGATATTACAACGCCAAGGGATATAAGGTGAGCGGTTATGACAAGACACCGTCACCGCTTACGCATGCCCTTGAATCTGAAGGCATCGAGGTACATTACACCGATGACATAAGCTATGTTCCGAAGGACACGGATGAGACTCTGGTAGTCTATACACCGGCAATTCCGAAGGACATGGGAGAACTCGTTTATGTGCAGGAGAACGGCTACAGGGTCATCAAGCGTTCGAGAATGCTCGGCGAAATAGCTCAGGGACAGAGGTGCATGGCTGTTGCCGGCACACATGGAAAGACCACCACGAGTACTCTCACAAGCCATCTGTTCACTGCTACAGGAGAAGGATGCTCGGCGTTTCTCGGAGGTATTTCAAAGAATTATGACAGTAATCTGCTCATAAGCGCCAATGATGTCATCGTAGCCGAGGCTGATGAATTCGACCGTTCTTTCCTCCAGCTGTTTCCTGAGATTGCGGTGATAACATCAATGGATCCCGACCACCTTGACATATACGGTGACGAAGCACACATACGCGAAGCGTTCAAGGCCTTCGCCTCTCAGGTCAGCGGCACTGTCATAATCAAGCATGGTCTCGACATAACACCGTCGGACACGGCAGCCCGCATAATGACCTACGGTTTCAATGAGCCTGAGGCTGATTTCTGGGCGGAACCCCTCGAAAAGGGACATTTCAATCTCCATCATCCGGGCGGTGTGATCGAGGATTGCGTGGTGGGAATCCCCGGCTGGGTCAATGTGGAGAACGGAACTGCTGCCGCAGCCATTGCCCTTACCTACGGTCTCGATCCGTCGGGCATCAGGGAAGCACTCGCCTCATTCGAGGGTGTGAAGAGAAGATTCGACATGCAGGTACGTATGCCCGGACATGTCTATATAGATGATTATGCACATCATCCGCGCGAAATCGCTGCTGCTCTCAGTTCGATCAGGGAGTCATACCCCGACATGAAGCTCACCGCCGTATTCCAGCCCCACCTCTACACGAGGACTCGTGACTTCGCTCCTGAATTTGCAGCCGCACTCAGCAATGTTGACAAACTCATACTTCTCGAAATATATCCTGCCCGCGAAGAACCGATTCCGGGAGTGACGTCCGAAATCATATTCAAGGATGTGACAGCACCGGAGAAGGTGCTGCTCAAGAGATCGGAATTCATGGACTATATCAAGGGAGAGGATGTGGAGCTGCTTGTTACTCTCGGTGCGGGAGACATCGACAGGTTCGTGCCTGAGATCGCATCGATGCTTACAGGCAGGTACGGAAAATGAACAGATGATCTGAACGGAGCATACAGATGAACAAGATATTGAAACATATTCTCACTGGTGTATGCGGCTTCCTCATGGCAGCCGTGATCCTGATTTCGTATCTTGCGGGACAGAGGGAACGAGACGGACTTGTATGCAAGGGAACAGACATTGTCATACTCGACAGCGCAAGCAACAGCTTCGTATCGGAAAAGGACATACTGAAATATCTTGACAGGGAATTCGGTGCATATGCAGGCAAGCCTCTCGACAGCCTTGACCTCGTCAGGATCGAAAAGATAATCGACGGCAGAAGTGCGGTGAAGAAAAGTCACGCATTCGTGACGAGAGACAGCATGCTGAGGATACATGTGACGCAGAGAAAGCCCGTCGTTAGGTTTCAGAGGCAGGACGGAGGATTCTATGCCGATGAGGAAGGATTTATATTTCCACTTCAGTCGAGCTATGCTTCGCATGTCTATGTGATAGACGGAGCCATTCCTCTTGCAGCCAACAGCGGCTACAAGGGATCGATAGAAAGTGAGGAGGAAAGGGAGTGGTTCGGCAAAATGATGAATCTGGTCAACTTCATCGGGAAAAGCAGAGACTGGCAGGACAAGATTGTTCAGATCTCGGTTGCGGAGAACGGGGAACTCACGCTCGTGCCGAGGGAGGGGATGGAACTTTTCCTTTTCGGACAGCCGACCGGGATAGAGGAAAAGTTCATGAAGATGAAGATGTACTACACCCACATATTGCCGGACAAGGGACCGGGAAAATACAGGAAGGTGGATGTGAGGTTTGAAGGACAGATAGTTTGCAGATAAAAGGACAGCATATATGGAAATTACAGACAGACACATTGTTGCCATCGATCTCGGCACATCTAAACTCGCTCTGACTGTCGCCAAGGTGACAGGGCGGGATGTGCAGATCGTTTATTATAAGGAAAATGCAGCGGCAGGTATCCGCTACAGCAGCGTTTTCCATGTCACTCAGGCTGCAGATGCCATCATCAAGGCCGTGAAGGAAGCCGAGGATGCTCTCGGGATAAAGATAACGCAGGCCGTCGTAGGCATGCCTAAATATCCTGTGCGTCAGGAAAGCAACACCGCGGAAATGAAAGACAGGGGATATGACAAGGACATCACCCTGGAGGACATAGCGGAGCTCAAGAGTTTCGCACAGAACCTTTATCCGCTCGAACAGCCGGAAAAGGAATCCGTCTACGGTGCCGTGGCCCAGTCTTTCTCTGACGGAGAGAATTTCCAGATCATAGAGAATGACATCATCGGCATGACCAGCGATGTGCTTGAGGGTAATTTCAAGATTTTCATCGGAAAGAAAAGCGACCTCAACAAGATCGACACTGCCATGAACAAGGCTTCGCTCGTTGCCGCACGCAAATATTTCACAGCAGACTCGACAGCGAAGGCCGTGCTTACCGACTCAGAGATGGAGAACGGAGTCGCGCTCATAGATTTCGGTGCCGGATGCACTTCGGTTTCGATATATCATGGCAACATCATGCGCCACTATGCCTCCATCCCATTCGGAGGCAAGAACATCACTGATGACATCAAGAGCGAGTGTCTGATTTCCGAAAGGCTTGCAGAAAACATCAAGCTGGCTTTCGGTGCCTGCATGCCGGAAAAGCTTCAGAATCTCAGCGAAAAGGTGATACACATCAGAAGCAACAGCGCAGAACCTGACAAGCAGCTTCCGGTCAAGTATCTGTCCGAAATCATAACCGCCAGAGTGGAGGAAATCATGATGGCGATATTCTATGAGATACAGAACAGCGGATTCGCAGACATGCTCAGAAGCGGCGTAGTAGTGACCGGAGGATGTGCACAGATTCCGAATCTCAACAGCTTCATGTATGAACTGTCCGGCTACAAGATCCGCACAGGCTACCCGAAGATGCTGTTCAGCGGACAGAACTGCGACGGAATCAACGACACGACAGCAGCTCCGAGCATAGGACTGATCTTCGCGGCCATGGAAGAGGGCATCAACTGCTGCCAGATGCCCGAAGAAGATGTGACAGAAGAAGATGTGACAGAAGAAGATGAACCGCAGAATGACAACGGGGAGATATTCAGCGAAGAGGAAATGAAGGAAATCGAGATTTCCGATGAAGAGAAAGCGGAGCTGAAGAAGAGGGAAAAGGAAAGGAAGAAGGAAAAAAAGGTGAGAAAAGCCGAAAAAGATCAAGAGAAGGAAGGAAAGATGACAGGTGTCATATCATGGCTTCTCAGCATTAAGGAAGAACTAGAAAATGAAAAGGTATGATGGACAACATTGAAATAACCCCTTGCGACTGGGTAAGTGCAGACTCGATCATCAAGGTCATCGGAGTCGGCGGAGGCGGATGCAATGCCGTGAATTACATGTACAATCAGAAGATAGAAGGGTGTACCTTCATCGTCTGCAACACAGATGCACAGGTTCTCGATCAGTGCGATGTCCCGGTCAAGATCCAGCTCGGAGAGGACGGACTCGGAGCCGGTACGAATCCTACCGAAGGGCGTAACGCCGCATTGAATTCCCAGGACCTGATTGCTGAAAAGGTGCTTGGCGGAAAGACCGAAATGCTGTTCATTACCGCAGGAATGGGCGGCGGCACAGGAACCGGAGCCGCACCTGTAATTGCAGCCATGGCCAAAAAGAAGGGAATACTCACCGTCGGCGTGGTGACCATTCCGTTCAAGAGCCAGGGACCTGACACTATGATGAAGGCCATCGACGGCATAAACGAACTCGAGAAGAATGTTGACAGTCTGCTTATCATCAACAATGAGAAGCTGCTCGAAGTCTATGGCGAACTCCTTCTTCAGGAAATGTTCCCTAAGGCGGATGAAGTCCTGGCTACGGCAGTGAGAGGAATCACGGAAATAATCAAGAAGAGAGGTTATATGAATGTCGATTTCAAGGATGTCCGCACCATGATGAAGAACAGCGGATATGCCTTGATGGGATGCGGAAGCGGCACAGGAGCCAACAGGATCGAGGATGCGGTCAAGAATGCCCTGGAATCGCCTCTTCTCAATGACTATGACCTTTCCACAGCTCAGAACTTCCTGATCAACATCACCGTCGGAAACAACGGTCAGGGGATGACTGCCACACAGTACTCGAAGGTTACGGAAATGATCAAGACATACACCGGAAAGGCCAACAACTTCAAGACCGGTCTGGTTTTCGACGATGATCCGGAGTTCGGAGACAAGGTGAACATCACCGTGATAGTGACGGGCATCAACATGCCTATCATCCAGCCACAGGTCGAGATGGGCAACATCATAACCATCGACAACAGCTTCACTTACCGGAAGAATGTTCCGGTATCTGATGACGGAGGAATAGAACTTCCGGAAGTCAGAAGCTACAAGATAGGCTACAACAATGCCACGATAAGGAAGAAGATCGTATTTGAGGAGGGGCAGAGACCGGTCCTTCTCGTAAGCGAAGGCGAAAGCCGCAGCGAGCTCGAGAACACGGCGGCAATCAGAAGGAAAGCCCTCCATGCTCCTAAAAGAGAAGAATAAAATACATATAATATGGAAAGAAAGACAAGAGTCCGCTTTGCACCGTCCCCTACCGGCCCGCTTCACATGGGAGGAGTGAGGACTGCACTTTACAATTATCTTTTCGCCAAGCAGCGCGGAGGAGACTTCATCATAAGAATCGAGGACACCGACTCGCAGAGATTCGTGCCCGGAGCCGAGAAATATATAATCGAAGCCCTTGCATGGTGCGGAATAGTGCCTGACGAAGGTGTTGATGCCTCAGGCAATGTGGTGGAGACAGCATCGGAGCGCCATCCTCATGCTCCTTACAGACAGAGCCAGAGAAAGCCGATCTATCGTCAGTATGCTGAGCAGCTTGTGGCAGGAGGATTTGCATATTATGCATTCGACACATCTGAGGAACTGGCTGCCAAGAGGGCTGAAATGGAGTCTGCGGGACAGACATTCATCTATAACCAGACCACACGAATGGAACTTCGCAACTCCCTGTCCCTTCCTGAAGATGAGTGGAAGGCTCTTCTCGAGGAGCGCACAGACTGGACCATCCGCTTCAAGATGCCTGAAAACAGGGTCGTGAAGATGGATGACCTCATCAGAGGACATGTGGAGGTAAACACCGACACTCTCGACGACAAGGTGCTCTGGAAAAGGGCTGACGAACTTCCTACATATCATCTGGCAAACATCGTGGACGACCACCTCATGGAGATCACAGAGGTGATCCGCGGCGAGGAATGGCTCCCGTCCCTTCCGCTTCACTATCTGCTCTACGAGGCATTCGGCTGGACAGAGACACAGCCACGCTTCGCTCATCTCTCGCTTCTGCTCAAGCCTGACGGAAAAGGCAAACTCAGCAAGCGCGACGGCGACAGGCTCGGTTTCCCTGTATTCCCTCTTCAGTGGGTGAACGCAGAGGGTGAGGTGTCACGCGGATACCGTGAGGACGGATATTTCCCTGAAGCCTTTGTGAATCTCCTTGCAATGCTCGGGTGGAATCCGGGCAACGATCAGGAACTTTTCAGTCTTGAAGAACTCGTGGCTGCATTCTCTCTCGAGAGGGTGATCAAGTCCGGAGCCCGTTTCAATGCGGACAAGGCGAAATGGTACAACAAGGAATATCTCCGCATGAAGTCTGCATCGGAGCTTACCGACCTCTATATTCCTGTGCTTGAGTCGAAGGGCATGCAGATAGTTGACTGCCCTGCCTGCGCACTTACGGCAGGTTCGGGAATGACTGTTCAGGGTGCGGATTTCGAGAACAGGATTTTCTCTCGTCAATACGTAGAAAGGATCGTCGGACTTATTCAGGAAAGAGCTACATTCGTGGCCGATTTCTGGGACATCGCTTCATATCTTTTCGTTGCACCTTCATCATTCGTAGAGAAGGATGCGGCAAAATTCTGGAAGGAAGAGAATTACACTCTTGCACTGAAGGCGGCTGATTTCATTCTCGCCTTCGAAGGTGAATTCACTCCTGCAGGTCTCGGAGAACCGCTCGAGGAATTCATCCGCAGCAACGAATGGCCTATGGGCAAGGTGATGAACTGCCTGCGTCTCGCACTCGTGGGAGCATCCAGCGGACTCGGCATCGCGGACATAGTGACCATCATCGGCAAGAAGGAGTTCGCTTCAAGAATCGAGTTCATCAAACGCAAACTCTGCTGAATTTCATCAGATGCAAAATAAAGTGTGGCTGATACCGTCATTGAAATGGGTATCAGCCACACTTTCATTATAACTGTATGCTGAATTTCAGTCAGTCCTTTATTCTGCATTGGTTTCTTCTTTCTTCATTTTGATGTATTCCACAGTTATACCTATTATACATATAATGGCCATAACTCCTAAAAAAATAACAGACGGTCCCATATCATTTCCTCTTTTTAAAATAAAACAAACCCCACACTAAGGTCAGAACAGCAACCAAGGCTCCTGTTACATACATCAACGGTTTGGATGATGAAATATCATCAAAAAACAATGTTATCAAAACCGCTGTGATCACATACTTAGAGATATCTATCAGATAATCTCCAAACTTATGCCTGACATTTCCAACTTCCCGTTCCATCGCAAAATTAATTAAAAAATAACACTTGCCAAACCAGCACGAAATCATGGCAAAAGTAATATTCCTGCAATGGATTATTGTTGTTTAAGCAAAAACAACAGTATGATTTTTCTCTTTTTTATAGAAATTTCTTTTTTTTAGTATCGAAAGGAACGCCCCTTGCCTCAGCTGTACTAATCGAGGGAGATCGTGTAGGTGTGGATTTCACCCGGGAGCCATGTTGTTCCTTCCAAACTGACCTGCCTTGTCTGAGAAACACCATCTACTTCAACATAAAGTCTTAAATGCGCTTTATCATCCAAGGTCTGCGGAATCATCATGAAAGTTGTAGGAGAGTCCACCTCTGAGATGACCATTCCATCGGTAAGAGCCAGAGAATCATAACTCTGGACATAATCGATTCTTTGGAAATCAGGCTGCAAGGTCCATGTAAAAGAAACATTATCATCAGACGTCGATGAGACTACACACGTTCCCTTGTTAGGAATCTTGAAAAGTTCAATCTTTTGAAGGGTAGTATTTGGAAGGACCGTACCCACCTTGAACTGAAGAGCAGTAAGTGCATGGGAAAACTTAAAAGATACGGAACCATCCTGCTCTGTCATTCCTGTCCTGAATGCAAAGACGATGTCCGGCTGATTTTCAGCATCTGTGCTGTTCGCTGCATTTTCAGGGGAAGGAAGAGTATAATTGAAAGTTGACTGAAACTTGTCCCCTACTTTCACAAAATCAGGTCTTATCTTAGGATTGGTTTCCAATGAAGTCGAATATGCCATGAAATGAACCTGATCCTGATGAGGCCAATATTTCATAGGACTATACGTCCATTTACCGGAAGTAAGTACAACATCCTCATCCTTCATGAACTGAGTAGAACCGGCGTCATCAATAAAGGCTGTAACCTTGAAGGAATTCAAGGAAGCATCAGTCAGTCCGGCATCACGGGTCATAACTGTCTCAAACTCGATAGGTTTCGAATGAAGGCCTCCATCGACATTGTCTTTAAAACAAGACTGCATAGACAACAGACATATGGAAACTGCCGCCGTAATAATGGATTCACGTATGATGTGCGATATTCTCATTTCTTTATATTGGCATCCGGCCGGGCGGTCAGGCCCGGACGGACGATATTCGGACAATCCTTATTAATAAAGTTTAGGAACGTTTACAGAATCGTTTGTCTGATCATCCCATGCAGTAACTTCCTCAACGGTAAGTTCAACACTCTTAAGACCAAGATGAAGGACGAAGGTATATGCCTTACCCTGTTTAAAATCAAAATTAAATGTATCTGAAGTTATTACATTATTGATAATTGACGAACCTGTATTCAGAGCAGCGTCAGTCGTAGTCACATCATAATCAACTGTCACACTGATAGGAATAGCATCTGCAGGAATTATCATCATATATTCCGAATCCTTGTTGAGAAGTTCTGATATATCGGTATCAGTCAAGGTTTTAGCATCTGTAAGATCCGAAGCAGCCAAAACATAATCGACTTTTTCAGCACTTGCTGTTGAAGCCCATGTTCCATCTGTCAGGTCAAGAGTTCCGTTTGTATGGAATTTTCCTGTCAACTTGATGCTGTTGACTGTAACTTTAGTTTCTGATGCGAGAGTTCCGTTTCCTTCTGCGTTGTCATCATCTTGTCCATTCTCATCTTCATTGATGACATCAACAAGAACATTAGCCTTGAAACCTATACGTGCAAGAGCATGCTTGAATGTGAATTTTGTCGGTGCAGTAACAGCCGGCTTAGTCAGATTCGGGTTTGTAGCAAACAAAAGATCCTTCTGATTTGTAACATCAGAAGCAACTGCGAATGTCAAAGTAGGATTACCTGTTGCAGTATTTGGAGAAACCGCAGTGATATTCTCAGTCGGTGCAGGAGTAGTCGGCTGATAGTATGGTGCATACGCAAAGAATGAAACCTTATGGGATGTCTCATTAGGCCAATATTTTACAGGAGTATATGTCCATGCTGTTCCATAAGTAACCTTCTGATTGACCATGAAATTAGGGGCTGTCGGTGTAGTCTGGAATGTTGCATATTCTTTATCCTCTGTATAGAATGCATACACACCGAAACCTGTCGTCTGAAGTCCTACTGTCGCAGCATCCAATGTAGCGACGATTCCCTTGGTCTGCGCTGCACGGCCGAGGTATGTGCCGAATTCGATAGGAGTGTCCGGATTCACCTGATCCACTACCGTTTCTTTTGCACAGCTGCTCATTGCGAGAGCTGCAAGGGCGATAAGCCCGAATCTGAAAATAGTTTTCATGTCCATTAAATTTAGTTGTTATTATTATTTGTTACATTTTCACATCGTGTTCGATCTCCTCTCCCCAGTCATTTACTATGGCATCAAATCCTCCTCCGAGGTTCTCCGCCTGTTCCACATCAGGGAAAGGCTCGTCAATGGCAAGGTCAAGTCCTACCTCAGGATCTGCCCAGCCGTCATCGTCGAAGCTGATCTTGTCACCGACAGGGAAGGTGTAATGGAGCTGTGTCTTGTTGTCCCTCAGGAGTATGGTGATGTCAAAGACATTATCCTCCGGATCGGCTTCGTGCCCGTATGGAAGTCCGAAGCAGTTGACCTGAGCCTTTATATATCCCTTGTCAGGATCCTGCTCGTCCGGATAAGCGATCCAGAATTCGAGAAGATATGTAGCTTCCTTGTCACTCGGTCTCTGATGTCCGAGCATATACCCTTCCGCCATTCCGGTCAGTGATGCCCTCGCACCATAGAAATTCTGTATGCCGCTGACAGCAATCCTCACATCGAGGGTCTTGACTATGCTTTCAGGCTGATGCTGAGCTACATTATATAAGGTATCGTTGCTTGTGGCCATCTCATGGGTCACCTCGAAATCAGTGACCAGATCGGTTCCTATCCACTCCGGTTCATAAGCCACCGAATCCACTGCAGGTTTCTCTTCAGATCCTTCGCCGCCTTCCTCATCTCCATCCTGATCTCCGGCAGCATCATCTCCGGTTCCTTCACCGGCATCTGACTTGGTCGCATACCATTCAGACTTATATTTGAGTGCTCTCACCTCGGCAGTCTCCATATGACCGAGGCCATGGAAAGACACGGTACCGAACTCGTTTTCACTCTGATTGAATACAACGGAATTATATATTCCCTCACCGAGATATGTGGTCGTCCTCGCTATGTCGTTGGACAGGACATTGTGTGCGGACTTCCCGTCCTCATTGAATATCATCACGGTCATTCCCGTAGGCACTTCCTTGCCGAAGCGGCTCCAATCTACATTGAACTCTACATTATGGTCGTGAGGATGGTGATAGCAGAGCTCCTTATGCTCACAGCATGAAGCCGTAATGAGCATAAGAACTATAAGAGACGATATGAATTTCAGCGATCTCATCTTCTCTTGTAATAACTCCTGTTACCTATCAGCCATACCAGCGATATCTCGGCCTTGGTCGGACCGAACCACATCCTCTGCTTCGTATTCTGCCATACATAGCAGTCATCGACAGGAAGATATGTCTTATATTCACCGAGATGTATTCCTCCGCCTATCGAGAAGTCCAGATTGAATGCCTTGCCGATCGGAACAGAATAGCCGTATTCCAGACCGGCGGCATAATTGAAACGGTCGGCAAGATAACCTGTCTCCCCGAGTTCGAAGTCAAAGGTGAAAGCCTGACCGTAAAGACCGACATGATGTCCCGTCAGAGCAGTCTCGCGGGATTTCTTTCCAAAATATTTTCTTAATGTCAGGTCGGCGCCGACATATCTCCAGAACCAGTCATGCTCGGTGAAAGACCACCATGCATGCTTGTAATTCGCTGCTATAGAGACTCCTCCGCCGAGATGGAACTCGATTCCCACATCAGGAACGGCTGCTATATTGCTCAGCATGTTGGTCTTGACCGCCATTACGAACGGCCTGCGTTCAGGCCTTTCCTGCGTCTGCGGAGAGTTTTCTTCTTCCCTGCTCTTGCCTGAAGCAGCGAGTACAGCCATCTGCTCGAGCCTGTACGATGCAGGTTCGAGCGCCGTCAGCCGGTCAATATTCTTTCCGAAATCCTTGTCGGACAGATATGACACCGTTACGACTGCTTTGCGGACATAAGGGAACATATTGGAAGCCATCCACCAGTAAGGCCTCTCACCGCCAAGCCTCTCCATGCTCTTCCTTCTGCCGTCAACAATGACACCGTTCTTGCGGATCCAGATAGGAGTTTCCGTAAGGATCCTGTACATTTCATCCTTATATGGTATCATATCGGAATTCCTTACCATGCCCGCAAGTCCTTCCCAGTCGATGGAAATGTGCTCGACCTTGAGATAAGAGTCCGCCATGGCGATGTTGGAACGTATGAATCCGGCCATTGCTCCGGCACGGAGGGCCGAAAGGTCGTAGTTACGGGTTGAGACACCCTCAGGAGAAGCTCCGGCGACTATACTGATTTCCTTCAGGTCGGACCCGGCATCCATATTGATTATCTCTATATCCTTTATAAGATTGGCGAGACGTCTTGCATTATCCATATAATATGGATCTATAACAGCTTGACCCTGACGAAAATAGACCACATGCTCCACTGTACGCAGGACCTTCGGGTTCTGGGACAGAGCCTCAGACCCCAGGAGCATTGCGAACAGACAGAGAAATATGAATCTTGATTTTTTCATCGCATCTTATACGGACAAACTAATGCAAAAGTTGACAAATTTAAATATTTTTTTCTTTTATATATGTTTAATGTGAGTTAAATTTGCACAACTTTAAAAACTATTATCATGAAGATAGGTATCTGCAACGACCACGCGGGTGTGGAATACAAGAATCAGCTGGTGGAATATCTCACCGGCAAAGGCCATGAGATGGTGAACTTCGGCACCGATACTACGGCAAGCATGGATTATCCGGATGTAGCTCATCCGCTTGCAACTGCTGTCGAAAACGGTGAAGTGGATCTCGGAATCGCTTTCTGCGGCACAGGCAACGGAATGGCTATGGCCCTCAACAAGCATCAGGGTATCCGTGCCGGACTCTGCTGGAGCGTGGATATCGGCAAGCTCATCAAGCAGCACAACAACGCTAACGTGCTTGTGATGCCGGCTCGTTTCATCCCTTTCGAGACAGTGACAGCGATTGCTGACGCATGGCTCGGTGAAGAGTTCGAAGGCGGACGCCACCAGGGCAGGATAGACAAGATACCTTGTAAATAATCTCTTGTGGAAGCTTATATCATAAGACCGGGGTCTGCGACGCTTTCAAGAAACATCGACGACTTTCCGGACGGGATCATCATCCCGATAGACAAACCATACAGATGGACCTCGGCGGACGTGATCAGAAAGGTCAAGTTCGCCGCAATCCGTCATTTCGGGAAAAAGAATCTGAAGGTCGGTCATGCCGGAACGCTCGATCCTCTGGCAACAGGTGTGCTTTTAGTCTGCATAGGCAAGGCAACCAGACTTGCTGAGAAGCTGCAGGCGCATGACAAGGAATATATCGCAGGCATAACTTTCGGCGCAACTACCCCTTCCTACGACCTCGAGAAGGAGATCGACAGGTTCTTTCCCTATGAGCATCTGAGTGCGGAGGCTGTCTCCGCCGTCCTTCCGTCTTTTGTAGGTGAGCAGGATCAGGTCGCTCCCCTTTTCAGCGCAAAGTCTGTGGATGGTGTCCGCGCGTATGAACTTGCCCGCAGACTTTACAGGCAGGGGGCTTCTTCCGAACTGGACGAGACCGCGAAAGAGCTGATCAGGGTGGCGAGGATCAACATTTCCGAGCTGGAGCTTGTAGGATTCGATGAAGGCCGACGGGAAGAAGGGGCGGTTTTTCCAACCGCCTTCCCGTCGGCTTCAAAGGCATCAGCAAGAATAAACGTGACCGACAATTCGGGGCTGGGACTGCCTCGTGCCGTGGTAAGGATGGCATGCAGCAAGGGCACATACGTGCGTGCATTTGCCAGGGATCTGGGTGAGGCTCTCGGGAGCGGAGCGCATCTGGACAGTCTGCAGAGAAGCCGCAGCGGAAACTTCTGTGTAGAGGACGCGCTCACCGTCGATCAGACTATAGCCCTGCTGCGTGATCCGGATCACGGGTCCGCCGAGTGATCAGCAACTCCCTGTCCATCAGCAGAATAACGCATCCGGCTCGCATGGCGGGGACGTCGAGCCAGACACACAGACCAACAGAATATCAGCAATTTACAAATCACGAAATATAGTGGCATCATCCGGAACATATTCATATAAGAACATCTGGAAGGTTGCATATCCGATTCTGATAAGCCTTATCATGGAGCAGATGATCGGACTGACGGACACGGCATTCCTGGGACGAGTAGGTGAAGTGGAACTCGGAGCCTCGGCCATCGCCATAGTATATTATATGGTGCTGTTCATGATAGGATTCGGATTCAGCATCGGAGCGCAGATCATCATCGGGCGCCGCAACGGAGAAGGACGTTTCACCGAGACGGGCAAGGTTTTCTGGAACGGCCTCTACTTCGTTCTCGGGCTATGCGGAGCAATCATCGTTCTTTCCGAGGTATTCTCGCCATGGCTGATGCGGTTCATGGTGTCATCGGATGCCGTATATGAAGCCGCACTGAGTTATGTCAGATGGAGACTTCCGGGCATGGCATTCGCCTTCATCACGGCAATGTTCCGCGCGTTCTATGTCGGCACCACACAGACCAGGACACTGACGCTCAACTCGGTGGTGATGGTGCTGTCTAATGTGGTGTTCAATTACATCCTGATATTCGGAAAACTCGGTCTGCCGGCACTCGGGATAACAGGTGCAGCGATCGGTTCGAGTCTCGCGGAGCTCATGTCGCTCATATTCTTCATTGTCTATACACGGACAAGTTGCGACCGCAGGAAATACGGGCTGGAAAAAGCGGCGTCTTTCGACATCAGAGAGATCAGGTCAATGATGCCGGTATGCTCATGGACAATGATCCAGAACACCATCTCCGTATCCACCTGGTTCATATTCTTCCTCTACATCGAACACCTCGGAGAGCGCGCCCTTGCCATATCCAACATCGTCCGCGGAGTATCGGGACTGATCTGGGTTGTGCTCCAGGCCTTCTCATCCACATGCAGCACCCTCGTCAGCAACATGATCGGAGAAGGACATCAGGATCAGGTGATGCTTCTCGTGAAAAGGATACTGAAACTGTCTTACGGCATTGTCAGCGTGATGATCATACTCATCGGACTCTTTCCGGAGGCCATTGCCCGTATCTATACCGATATCCCCGAACTCATTACCGCCTCCATACCTGCGATGCTTGTGATGGCCTCGTCATATTTCATAAATGTAGGAGGCCAGGTGTTCTTCCTCGCCGTGTCGGGAACAGGCAGCACCAAGACCGCATTCCGTCTGGAGATGGTGGCTCTGGTGATATACACGGCCTATTGCACCGTGATTGTCGGCATCCTCAAACTCGATGTTGCAGTCTGCTGGACCGCCGAGCATGTCTATGCAGGAATACTCCTGATCTGCAGCTGGTGGTACATGCGGTCCGGACGCTGGAAGAACCGCAGCATCTGACCAGGACCTGAACCGCAAGCGCCCTGGCACCTAACCCCTTGTCTCACAACCTCTTAACAGTTATTCGCTGCTGTCAAAACACCGCAGCGAATAACCTGCAAGGCATTGCAGATCAAAGCTTTAAGCGCCAGCCTACACGAGACGATAGCGGCGGATTTCGCGGGTAAAGGTGTGGTCCAGGGGATATTTCGCCTTCGAGGCTGCCGCCTTGCGGGCCAGGGACATGGCCAGCTCGGAATCCGCCGCAGACTGACCGGATATCACCGACGATTCATGACCGGCCGGCACATAGGATTCGTCTGTTGCCATTCCGGACAAAGCAGGATCATCCCTCCTTCCGGACGGAAGGTTGCCAAGAAGGTTGTCGGTCAGCAGATGCTCCAGAAGGAGGTGGAAGGCATGGCTGTGGTCGTGATGCCTGAGATGGCAGAGTTCGTGAAGAAGGATATAGTCCCGAAGCGGGTGAGGCAGACGGACTATGTTCAGATTGAGATTGATGTTCCCTCGGGCCGAGCAGCTTCCCCAGTTGGTGGAATTGTGCTTGACCGTCACTTTATTATAGGTGAATCCATATCGGGCTGCAAGTTCCGCCAGCCGCAAGGGAAGTTCCGCCTTGGCCTGACGTCTCAGTGCCTCGATCTCGCCCGGAGCAGCGGCAGGAGCGTCTTTCATGCGTTCCTTCTGACGGCGCAGAGCCTCAAGAACCCATCCGCGCTTCAATTTGAAAAAGGCTATCGCGGAAGCATACGGGACCATATACGGAACCGAGACCGTCACCCCACGGACCAGATGCACCCTGATGGCCACACGACGAGCCCTGGTGCTCTTTCTGAATACCACCTCCCCTATCTCAGGGTCTGCTACGATCTTTTCCGAAGCCATCTGTCAGTAACCTATCCTTTCGAAGAAATCGAGAAGAAGATCGGTGAGTATAGATGAATTGCAGATATATGAGCCATGATCCTCACCCGGAATTATCTTCAGTTCCGCGCCCGGGATGTTCGATGCTATCAGACGGGTGTGATCTTCGAGGATGAGGTCGTGTTCTCCTGCCATGATCAGTGCCGGAGCGGTTATGGTCCGCATGTCCTGAGTGGTCATGGTCGGCTCGATCTGCATCATGCGGGTGAGAGGATTCGGGTTCGGCCGGGCCAGGAAACCTTCGGCAAAAGACGGGATCAGGGCTCCTTCAACGAAGATGTTGGCACCGCCTGTGGCTATGGCACCGAGTGTGCCCGGATACATGACTTCGAGTTGGAGCGCAATGATGCCTCCGTCACTGAATCCGAACACTGCAGGCTTGTCAAGCTGCTTCACCTTGATGAACTCATATACGTCAGTGGCCATGTCCTTGTAGTGATACTCCTCAAGAGGCCTGTTGGCTCCCTGTCCGCGCGAATCAAGGGCATAGACCATGTAGCCTGCCTGTGCAAGTCCGCGCTGGGTGGTCTCCATGTCATTGTGGCTGCCGCCGTTTCCGTGAATCAGGATCACAGGCCTGCCGCAGCCCTCTGCAGCATAGAAAAGTTCGACTCCGTTGACATGAGCGACATCCGTGTAGCTCTCGTATCTCTGTGTGCAGGCCGTCATTGCAGCCAGCAGCAGTGCTATGATTGTGAATTTTCTCATACCGCAAAGATACATTTTCTTTGTGACTCCACACAAAATATTGTGCCTCATAGGTAATGACATATTTAAGATGCGTCACTTCGTTCATCATGACATTGAAGATATGATCCTCTGGAGTAAACTGACATTTCGTTCCCTAAATGTAGAAACTGTTTATGTCTTGATGTGTTTTTGAGACTGTATCTTCCGTTTTATGAGGAGGATAGCAGTGCTGTCAGACGAGGAAAACAGGAGAAACAGACCGAAAAGACGCATGACAGATTGATGAGAATACAGCCGTTCCAACAAACAATATTTTTTCGCAGAAAAATTTAAATAGTTTCTTAATGATAAAGTGTTGTCATTTCAGATTTTATGATTATCTTTGCGCCCGCTTAAAACCCCTATAACAAGGAGTTTGGCGGAAAAGAACAATTATTAACCTCTAATTTTTTCGAAAGATGGCTGAATATTTAGCACCAGAGAAAAAACAGGAGCTTTTCGAGAAGTACGGAAAGTCCAATACTGACACAGGTTCTCCAGAGAGCCAGGTGGCTTTATTCTCCTACCGTATCGCTCACCTTACCGAGCATCTTAAGAGCAACAAGCACGACTTCGTGACTCGTCGTTCACTTCTTAAGCTTGTAGGTAAGCGTCGTCGTGTACTTGATTATCTCAAGTCAATTGACATCGAGAGATACAGAGCTATCGTTAAGGAGCTTGGCCTCCGTCGATAAGCTACATCATAGTAGGAACCGACGAAGGGGGAGCAATCAAAGCAATTTGGGTTATCCCCCTTTTTTCACGCAAAGAAGCTTCCTCAGCGCTAACAAATCAACCTGCGGCGCTGCAGGAGCAGAACAACATATTATACGTAACTGTATGTAGGAGCTTGTAAGAAGCTCCATATAGGCGGAATTCAAGGAATAATAATCAACTCCCACAGGGGGAGGCAGGTTGAAAAGAAACTAATGAATATCGTAAAAAAGACAATCGAATTATCCGACGGAAGGATAATTGAAATCGAAACCGGCAAGCTTGCAAAGCAGGCAGACGGCTCAGTAGTAGTCAAGATGGGTGGCACTATGCTCCTCGCTACTGTAACATGCGCAAAAGACGCTAAGGATGACGTGGATTTCATGCCGCTCCAGGTAGACTACAAAGAGAAATATGCATCTGCAGGACGTTTCCCAGGTGGATTCATGAAGCGTGAGGGCAAGGCATCAGACTATGAGATCCTCATCGCACGTCTTGTAGACCGCGCACTCAGACCGCTCTTCCCTGAGGATTTCCATGCTGAAGTCTTCGTAAACGTAAACCTCATCTCGGCAGAGAAGGACATCCAGCCTGATGCACTCGCAGGACTCGCAGCATCTTCAGCTCTCGCAGTCAGTGACATTCCTTTCGAGGGCCCTATTTCTGAGGTTCGCGTTGCCAGAATCGGCGGCGAATTCAAGATCAACCCTAACTTCAGCGAGATGGCAGACGCAGATCTTGACATCATGGTTGCAGCTACATATGACAACATCATGATGGTAGAGGGTGAGATGAACGAGGTAAGCGAGCACGACATGCTCGAGGCTATCAAGTTCGCTCACAACGAAATCAAGAAGCACTGCAAGGTACAGATGGAGCTTTCAGAGGCTGTAGGCAAGACAGAAAAGAGAAGCTACTGCCACGAGGAAAACGACGAGGATCTCCGCAAGGCTATCGAGGAGTTCTGCTACGACAGATGCTACGCAATCGCGAAGTCAGGCTCTGCAAAGCATGAGAGATCAGACGCTTTCGAGGCACTCAAAGAGGAGTTCTACGCAACTCTCTCTGAGGAGGAGCAGGAAGAGAAGAGAATGATGGTGGAGAGATACTACCATGCAGTGGAGAAGGCTGCAATGAGAAACATGATCCTCGACGAGGGCGTGCGTCTTGACGGCCGTGACACCACTACAGTCCGCCCTATCTGGTGCGAGACTGACTATCTCCCATGTGCACACGGTTCAGCTATCTTCACCCGTGGCGAGACTCAGTCACTCTCTACTGTAACCCTCGGTACAAAGCTCGACATGAAGGAGCGCGACGAAGTCCTCATTCAGGATACAGACCAGTTCGTGCTTCACTATAACTTCCCTCCATTCTCAACCGGCGAGGCTCGCCCTCAGCGTGGTGTAGGCCGTCGTGAGATCGGACACGGAAACCTTGCATATAGGGCACTCAAGCCTATGATCCCAATGGCTCCGGAGAATCCATACGCAGTACGCGTGGTTTCTGATATCCTCGAGTCAAACGGTTCATCATCAATGGCTTCCGTATGTGCAGGCTGCCTTTCCCTCATGGACGCAGGTGTGAAGATCAAGAATCCGGTTGCAGGTGTAGCAATGGGTCTTATCACTGACAAGGACAA
>JAFUQW010000009.1 GCA_017472115.1 Bacteroidales bacterium
ACAGGATGATACGCCTCAGCGCTATTAATCTCAAGGAAGTCATAATTGTCGCTGGAGAAGGAGGAGACCTAGGTGAGAATATGCATTATGAGCCGAATAGGGACGATGAGATTCCGGCACTTGCAATGAACAAGAAGGAAACTCTTACTTCATTGGTGCTTCCGGATAGATTGAAATATATTTCAGGTCATTCCGGTGGCAATGGAGGAGCATTTGCTGAATGTGCGAGTCTGTCAGGATCATTAACGATTCCTGAAGGAGTAATAGAAATAGGCTATGCTGCATTTGCTGATTGTACAAGCCTTACCGGTACACTTACATTACCATCTACACTTAAATATATAGGACGTGTAAAAGGCTATATTGGAGGCTGGGATGGTGCTTTTAAAAACTGTAATTTCGTATGTGAGCTTAAAATTCCTGATGGTGTATTGGAAATAGGATTAGGCAGTTTCAATAATTGCAAGAATCTTTATGGAGAACTTCGTCTTCCGGACAGCCTTACAGGATTGGGAGAATCTGCTTTTGCAGGGTGCGAAAAATTATCAGGATCCCTGACGATACCACAAGGTATTACTACGATCCCAAATAGTTGTTTTGACGGTACGTGGCTTGGAGGAACCTTGACTCTGCATGACGGCATTACCAGTATAGAACAAAATGCTTTTGCCAATACAGGACTAAAGGGAGAACTCAGACTTCCTAAGGACCTTGAAGTAATCAGCCATTCTGCTTTCTACAACTGCGATTTTTCAGGTAATCTGGTTCTTCCTGAAAATCTCTATACCATTGGAGACAAGGCATTTGCATATAACTGGCGTCTGATGGGAACTCTTGAAATTCCTGAAAACGTGATTTCAATCGGTGCAGGTGCATTTGCGAAATGTCGCAGCCTTGAAGGTATCATTTTCCCTGAAGGATTGGAAAGCATCAGATCTGAATCATCATGGTATGAGGATGGAGGAGCATTTCAGGATTGCTTCGGAATAGGCAGAATAGTCTGCAAGGGAACAATCCCTGCTTATGTAATGGACGAAGCCTTCCACGGTGTAGCAAAGGACAATTTCACACTTGAAGTACCTGAATCAGCAATACAGCAGTACCAGACCGCTGTCGGCTGGAAGGATTTCAAGAGGATTTCAGCTTACCGCAACCTTGTGATCCGTCCTTCCATGGCAACAGCAATCAACACCACCGTGACCCGCGACCTCGTTCTGACTGCAGACGACGAGTGGTATGTGGAGAGCCAGCCTGACTGGGTGACACTCGACAAGACAAGCGGCACAGGAAAGAGCGAGATCAAGCTCACATTCTCTGAAATGCCTGCCGGATCCGAGCCACGCGAAGGAGAAGTGGTGTTCATGCTCAAAGGACAGGACTACCGCACCCGCTGCAAGGTCACACAGTATGACTACGAGTATGCCGAAGATGAGTTCATAACCTTCCAGGAGGCTACAAAGGGCAACGGAAAACTGAACATCGTCCTTCTCGGCGACGGTTACAATGCCAAGGACATCAGCGAAGGCAAGCTGATGAAGAATGTCACTGAAGCATATGGACATTTCTTCGACATCGAGCCTTACAGGACTTACAAGGATTACTTCAACGTATATACTGCCGTATCCGTATCTCCTGAATCAGGAGTCGGAAGCGTGAACACCATCATTTACAACAAGTTCAACACGACTGCAAAAGGCGGAGTTACCCTGAGCGGACGAAACGGAGAAAGCGACTTCAATTATATAATGAAGTATATCTGCGACTCCGGAAAAGTAGCTTCAGAATACCTCAATCAGACTCTCGTCATCATGGTGCCTAACACCTACGACTACGGCGGAATCTGCTACATGTGGGACGAGGGATTCGCCATCGCCTACTGCCCTATGAGTGATTATGGCTATCCTCTCGATTTCAGAGGTGTGGTGCAGCACGAGGCCGGCGGACACGGATTCGGAAAGCTCGGTGATGAATACATCTATCATAATGCTTTCATCGACGCCTGCGACTGTACATGCTGCGGCCATGTATTCGAGTTCAATATGGCGAAGGCAAAAGGCTGGTACGACAACCTCTCCCTCACAGGAAAGATGAGCGAGGTGCCTTGGAGCCATCTGATCTTCCACGAGAAGTACAGCGAATTCGTTGACATTTTCGAAGGCGGATTCATGCACAACCGCGGAGTCTATCGCTCAGAGCACAACAGCTGTATGAACAACGACATTCCTTACTACAGCACCATCAGCCGCGAGTCCATCGTCAAGAGGATCATGGCATACGCCGGTGAGGAGTATTCATTCGAGAAGTTCGTCGAGAATGATGTCATAGAGGTGACCATGGATGACACCGAAGTGAAGTCTTTCGACAGCGGCTATCTCTACAACAGCAGGGCTTCGCAGCAGCATGAGCCTGTATTCATGGGCAAGCTCCCGTCACTTGAATAATCACATTGTCATCCTGAACGACAGTGAAGGATCTATATAGCAAAGATGTTTCACTTCGTTCAACATGACAGACAAAGAATGACATATTTCATTTAAAAAATTCAGAAAATGAATATCAGACCTATAGTATTATCTGTGGCCATAATCATAGCAGGCTGTAACAAGGTGGAAGTTCCCGAAGCAGTCCTTGACGGAGCCATGCACTTCAATGTGTCTCACCCTGCGACAAAGGCCACTGAAACGGCTTTTGAAGCGGGCGACAAGATGGGTGTCTATATCACAGCATACGAAGCAGACAAGCCTCTCGCTCTCCAGCTCGGAGGCAACTTCAAGAACAACAATCCGGTGACCTTCGACGGAACGAAGTGGACTGCCGACCCTGTCATCTATTGGGATGAGGAGATCGCGAAGTACGATGTCTATGCATACTATCCTTTCACAGAGCCTTCATCTGTTGACGAAATGCCGTTCAGCGTGTCTCTTGACCAAAGGACGATGGAGACTGCGGAGGCATTGAGCGCATACGAGGCCAGCGACTTCCTCTTCGCGACAGCAAAGGGTGTGACATCGGCAGACGGAGAGGTGGATCTGCTCTTCAAGCACAAGCTGAGCAAGTTCACCGTCAAGCTCACAAAGGGAGCTGATTACGAAGGAGAACTGCCTGCTACCGCAACGGTGTTTATCCACAGCACAGTGCCCGACTGCCTGATAGACCTTTCTACAGGCGATGTGGTGAAGGATCCTTATGCACCGGCAAAGACCATCACCGCAAAACAGCTGGATGCAGGCGAATACACAGCCATTATAGTCCCTCAGATGCTCACCAACAAGAAGCCTCTGATCGAGATCGTATTCAAGGATGTTTCATATATGGTGGAGAGCAAGTTCCAGTTCAAGGCCGGCACTCATCATGTGCTTAACATCACCGTGAACAACAATCCTGACAAGGTGAAGATCGAGATCGGTGGAGAAATCGAGAACGACTGGACGATTTAAATTGTATCTTTGCAGGGAATGGAAAGGCTCAGATACATAACGATATGCCTTCTGACGGGCTTTATTTGGGTTTCGTGTACCAAGGCTCCTGTTTTTCAGGAGTCCTTGGTGCCTGAAATCATAAGCATCACGTCCATTCCCGAGACACATTCTGCCGTACTCATTTCGGACCTCAATACTGCTCCTTACGGCAGGATTGAATGCGGATTCTACTTCGGCGCAGACCAGACCAATCTCAGACGGGTCAAGACTTCACTTTCGGGCAGAACTTTCACCATACTGATGGATGGTCTGGATGAAGGCACGATATATTATTTCAAGGCCTTCATTGGAAACGGCATCAATGAAATCGCGTCAGGATTCGAGTCTTTCGTCACCGACACAGAGCCTGTACTTCCTGTGGAGCCGGATAATCCCGAACAACCGGTAGAACCTGATCAGCCAGACGATCCCGGGCAGGACGAACCCGAAGATCCTGTGGAGCCGGAACAGCCGACAGATCCAGAACCGGAAGATCCGGTTGAGCCGGAAGATCCCGGACAGGAGGAACCGGAAAATCCGGAGCAACCCGAAGATCCTACCAAGCCGGAGGAACCCGGACAGCCGGAGGAACCGGTGGAATTCACCACCGAGATAGCATCAGTGTCAGCCGCAGTCAACGATTACATCGCAGAGCTGACAGCCGAATTGAGCGGAGACGTCAGTCTGGTCACAGAGTGCTGGTTCATGGCAGGTTACACACCTGACAAACTTTCAAAGATCAAAGGTACATTGGAAGGTACGGCTGCCAAAGCCTATCTTGCAGGTCTGGAA
>JAFUQW010000052.1 GCA_017472115.1 Bacteroidales bacterium
TAAGGAGGCCGGGGAACTCGAAATATCAAAGACTTCCAAAAACATTAATATATATTGGGTAGATGGCATTAAGGTAGATTGCGTCAATTATCCCTACAAGTGGCTGGACGAATGTAGAATTCCTGACGGTTCCCGGTTCATCGCAATAAAGAGTCTCACATACTTTGAAGATGCGGAATCCGATCCCATGCCATATATGTTCAGTGACATAACTTGGGAGGAGATAAAAGTATCCATTATCAATGAAGTCAGGAAGTTATAATCAACACAACGAATAAAAACAAATAAATACATGATGACTATCGAAAGCCCAGGTGCATTCTGGAAGGATTATGAACTCATTGATTCCGGCAATTTCGAGAAACTCGAAAGGTTCGGCCCGTTCATCATGGCAAGACCTGAACCTAAAGCTTTATGGGACAAGTCTTTGTCAGACGGAGAATGGAACAGGATGATCCACACCAGATTCAAGACCGGAGCAGGATTCGGCAAGGCGGGAAAGGAGGACAGCGGCACATGGGAGCGCAGGAAGAAGATGGATGACCAGTGGTATATCCGTTACAACGGAGGACAGGAAGGTCTGAACTTCTCTCTCCGTCTCGGACTGACTTCATTCAAGCACGTGGGAGTGTTTCCTGAGCAGTCATCAAACTGGGAGTATATCTACAGGCAGACAAAGGCATTGGTAGAAAAGGCGGAAGCGGAAGGCAAGCCGAAGCCTAAAGTACTGAATCTCTTTGCATATACCGGAGCCGCTTCACTTGCCGCAAAGGCTGCCGGAGCAGATGTCACCCATCTTGACTCCGTACGTCAGGTAGTCACATGGGCTCGCGGAAACATGGAGGCAAGCCGCATGGACAATATCCGATGGGTTGTGGAGGATGCACTCAAGTTCGCCCGCAGGGAGGCCAAGCGTGGCAACACATATCAGGGAATCATCCTGGACCCGCCTGCATACGGCCATGGTCCGGACGGTGAGAAATGGAAGCTCGACGAGTGCCTCAACGAGATGCTTCAGTGCGTGGCGGCAATCCTTGCACCACAGGACAGTTTCATGGTCCTCAACCTCTACTCAAACGGCTACTCCGCCGTCCTCGGAGAGACCATCGTGAAACAGGCATTCTGCCTTAAAAACGCATACAAGTCCCTCGATTTCGGGGAACTTGTATTACGTGATTCATATGATAAGAACCTGCCTCTCAGCGTATTCGTGAGGTTGGCAAGATAATATCACGATCATCAGAACGGGAAGAGCAGAGGGAGGACGAATACCATCACCACTCCCATCAGGATCTGGAGAGGAAGGCCGACCTTTACATAATCCATGAAAGAATACTGACCCGCCGTCATCACAAGGGCATTAGGCGGTGTCGAGAAAGGCGAAGCGAAGCACATGCTCGCCGCCACGGTCACCGCAAACATGAACGGAACAGGGCTTACGCCTATCTGCATGGCACACTGAAGTGCGATAGGAGCCATAAGCACCGCTGTCACCGTATTGCTGATGAATATGGTCATCAGTGAAGTCGCAGCATATATCCCGGCAAGGAGCAGACGTGGACCGCTGCCGCCGAGACCTGTCACGATGGCACCGGAAATCATTTCCGAGACACCTGTCTTTTCAAGGGCTATAGACATCGGAAGCATTGCTGCAAAGAGCACTATTGTCTGCCAGTTGATGGTCTTGTATGCCGCTTCGACATTACGTACGCATCCGGTAATGACCATCAGGACCGCCGCGAGAAGAACCGAAGTCACAGGAGCTACAGGAATGCTGTCAACCACCATCATCACGATCATGGCTATCATTATCGCCGCAGCCACAGGGGCCTTGTAGTCCAGAGTGACCTTCGCCGCATCCTGAAGAGGCTCACCGAGCACGACCCAGTTGCTGGACTCGTTCTTCAGACGGGCTATGTCCTTCCAGGCACCCTGAACAAGGAGCACGTCGCCGTCGTGGATCTTCTGCTCGCCGAGATCGTTAAGGATGTAATCTTTCTTCCTCCTGATTCCCAGGACATTGACACTGAACTTGCTGCGGAATCCTGCCTCGATGATGGTACGGTTGATCATAGATGAAGAAGGCATTATGAGGATTTCCGCCACTCCGATGTCGAAGAAGTCGAGAGAAGCATTTGAAGAGCTGCCCTCGATCTCATCGGTATGCTTGTCGAGAAGCCTCAACGAATAATCCTCCACAAATTTCTCTATACGCTCCGGATCGCCCGAAAGATAGAGCACATCACCTTGCTTCAGGACAAGATCAGGTGCCGCAAGCTGCTGGTTCACAGTGCGTACGAATCTGTTCTGCCCCGCACTTCTGCGAAGTTCGAGGATATTGATGCCATATTCACGATACACATTCATCTCTGCCACGGACTTTCCTATCGCCTCGGACTTTTCAGACTTGACATGAACTCGGAAAAGGTTGTCCGTCACGCCATATTCGTTTACAAGTTCTTTGAACGACTTGCCCTTCCTGCTTTTGTCCTTGGACTTTTCCTTAGGCGAGAGGAATATCTTCGTCATCGGAAGGAGATAGAGTATGCCGACGACCAGGGTCACGACGCCGACCGGAAGGAATGAGAAGAATCCCAGCGGCTCATATCCGGCATTGGCAAGCGTATCGCTGACGATAAGGTTGGGCGGCGTACCGATCAGGGTCATCATACCTCCCATGCTGCTCGCGAATGCCAGAGGCATGAGCAGACGGCGCGACGATGTTCCTGCAGCCGCTGCCATGCTGACCACAATCGGGAGCATAAGTGCCACTGTGCCCGTGTTGCTGACAAACATTCCGATTGCAGCAGTAACCATCATGACCAAAAGGAAAAGTCTGAGTTCGCTTTTGCCTGCAAGAGTCATCACCTTGCTGCCGATCATCTTGGCAAGGCCGGTCTGGAATATGCCGCCGCCTACGATGAAGAGGCCTATCATCATCACCACGGTGGTGTTGGAGAAGCCCGAAAGAGCTTCTGCCGGAGTAAGTATCTGGCACAGAAGAAGGGCAAGAAGGGCGCAGAGCGCCACAAGGTCGGAGCGCACCTTTCCGCTGACGAAGAGGATCGCCGAAATCAATAATATTATAAGTGTTGCTATCATATCTGTTTGTCAAGTCTGCAAAGATACGGAATCTTTATCCTTTTACAGGTATGCACAGGGTGTTTTTGACTTCGCCGATGACGAAGATGCTGTGAAGAGACCCTATGCAGTCCAGATCTCCGAGAGTTCCCAGAACGAAGTCCTGATAGTCATGCATATTCCGTGCATAAATCTTCAGCTGATAGTCATAATCGCCCGAGGTATTGAAGCATTCCACGACTTCGTCTATTTCTGAGATGACAGAAGTGAACTGACGGCTGAATTCCTTGCTGTGGTGCTTCAGACGCACATTGCACAGAACCATGATTCCATTCCCGGTCCTGATCGGATCGACAACTGCAACATATCTTTTTATATATCCCTCTCTTTCGAGTCTCTTCTGCCTCTCGAAAACAGGTGACGCTGAAAGATTAACCTTTGCCGCCAGTTCCTTCGTGGTGAGCTTGGCGTCTTTCTGCAGTTCGCGGAGAATCATAATATCAATTCCGTCCAAATGCTCTATCATAGAATATTTTTCTGTTTAAGTTAATTATTTCCGCAAAAATAGAATAATTTTCTGAATTTATCAGAAGATATATATACATAGCATAAAATATGTACATTTGCAGGCCATTCAAAGCGTTGATTCAGATGACAAAGCACGAATTCATACACAAGGACAGGTTCGACTTCGAAGCAGGCGGAAGCATCGAGGGGCTGAGAGTGGTCTATCACTGCTCGGAAAGACTGTGGCAGAAGAATGACGAGAGGAAGGTGATATGGATCTGCCATGCTTTGACAGCCAATTCCGACGCCGAGGAGTGGTGGCCCGAACTTGTGGGACCGGGAAGGCTTTTCGATACGGAAAAATATTTCGTGATATGCGCGAACATGCTCGGCTCGCCTTACGGTTCATCCGGACCGGCAAGCACCGACCCCAAGACCGGCAGGCCGTATTATTTTGATTTTCCGCAGGTTACGGTACGTGACATTGTCCGTGCAAACGATCTTGTAAGACAGCATCTCGGCATAGGACATATTGATTTCATGGTGGGTGGTTCCATCGGAGGATTCCAGTCTATCGAGTGGTCAATAATGCAGCCGGAGGTGATCAGGAAGGCAGTCTATATCGCCTGCGGCGCACGCGTCACCCCTTGGCTCACGGCATTCAACGAATCCATGAGAATGGCCCTTGAGGCCGACCCGACTTTTCGTGAATGTGCAAGTCTGAAGGGCGGTGAGGCAGGCCTGCGTTGCGCAAGGAGCATTGCTTTGATCTCATACAGGAGTTACGGGGGATATAATGCGACACAGCAGGAAGCGGACGAGGACTGCCTCTTTGCAGGCAGGTCGGCTTCATACCAGAGATATCAGGGCAAGAAGCTTTCAGACAGATTCGACGCCTATTCGTATTATTATCTCTGCGGTTCCGTTGACAGCAACAATGTCGGACGAGGTCGAGGAGGAGTGGCCATGGCATTAGGCGGAATAAAGACCGAGTGCACAGTCATAGGCATAGACAGCGACGGACTTTTCCCTGTCGAAGAGCAGAAATTCATCGCCTCGTGCATACCGGGAGCAGCATATCACGAAATAACTTCGAAGTTCGGTCATGACGGCTTCCTGCTTGAAAATGACCAGCTTACAGACATAATCAGACCACTGATACCATAGAAACAGCTGGACTGGACGGCAATGACGTAAGAGCAATGAAAGTCATCCCCGACCTGATCGGGGATCTTAATAAAACAGAAAGAACGAAACCCATTCGGAGCGAAGCGACAAAGAGAGGCAACGTAGATTTTGCATATGCATGCACGCCCCTGCAATATGCACTGATTATATATACATTGAAATAAGAGATAACATTCACAATATGCAGGTACTGAAATTCGGAGGCACATCGGTTGCCAATGCAGAAAACATGTCAAAGGTGGTGGATATCGTCACCAAGGCAGTCGATCGTGACAGAACCATACTCGTACTCTCTGCCATAAGCGGATGTACTGACGCACTGATAAAGATAGGAACGCTGGCTTCGGAACGTGACGAGAGCTACAAGACCCTCATCGAAGGACTGCAGACAAGACACCACGACATAATCAAGGCTTTCCTCCCTGTCGAAAAGCAGGAGGATTCCATCGAGGTATGCGACAGTCTCTTCGATTCGCTCAGAAGCATCGCGCAGGGAGTTTATCTTCTCGGAGAACTTTCTCCGGCCAGTCTCGATGCAATCCAATCTTTCGGAGAGCTATGGTCAACAAAGATAATGGCCACAAAGCTTGCGAGCATCGGCATCGCCACCAAGTGGGTGGATTCCCGTCAGATAGTTCGCACCGTGGCAAAGGGAGACAAGAACGTGACCGACGTGCAGAAAACCTATTCCCGTGTCAATGAAATGGTGGAAGACAACAATGTCACACAGCTCTTTATCCTTCCGGGATTCATAGCTTCGGACAGGCTGGGACGCACCACTACACTCGGACGCGGAGGCTCTGACTACACCGCCTCCCTTTTAGCAGTAGGCTGCAAGGCACGCATTCTCGAGATATGGACAGACGTTCCGGGAATGATGACCTCGAACCCCAAGGTCGTGCCTACAGCACGCACCATAAGCAACATTTCATATAAGGCAGCCCTCGAACTTTCGCACTTCGGAGCCAAAGTCATCTATCCGCCTACAATCCAGCCGGTCGTGGCAGAAGGAATACCTATATATATAAAGGACACATTTCATCCCGAAGCAGCCGGAACCCTCATCGAGAAACATCCGCCACGCAGCAAGGACAAGCTCATCGGAATATCCAACTCGGACAACATCGCCCTCCTCTCGCTCGAAGGCAGCGGAATGGTAGGAATCCCCGGATTCTCCAGCCGTCTGTTCGAGACATTGAGCCAGAATGACATCAACATCATCCTGATCACCCAGGCCTCTTCCGTCCACACCATGTGTATAGCGGTATCCGAGAAGGATGCAGAAAAGGCACGAGAGGCTGCAGACAGATGTTTCGCATACGAGATTTCCCTCGGAAAGCTCAACCCGCTCAAGGTTGAGAAGGGGTATTCCATCGTCTGCCTCGTGGGAGACGATGTCCTCAACCAGACCGGAGCCACAGGACGCATGCTCGCTGCTCTCGGACGCAACAGCATTCCGGTACGCGCGACAGCACAGGGATCTTCCGAGAGGAACATATCCGCAATCATCGCTTCGGAGGATGCGGAAGCGGCTATCCGCACCATCCACAATGAATTCTTCGACCGCAGGAGCGGAAAGGACATCCACCTCTTCATCGCGGGCTACGGTACTGTGGGCAAGGCTCTGGTTGACATAATCGCAAAGAACAGGGAAAAGATCGAGAAACGCACCGGACGAAGGCTTCATGTGTGCGGACTTTCCAACAGCCGCCGTTTCATCCTCGACAAGAACGGACTCAGCCTCGACAACATCAAGGACCGGCTCGCCGCCGGAGAAAGTTCTGCTGACGAAGCATATTTCACCCGGCTCGCTACTCTTTCTCTGGAGAATTCCGTATTCGTTGACTGCACAGCTTCGGCTGACATAGCATTCAAATACATGAACCTCTTCAAGAAGGGATATTCGGTGGTCGCATGCAACAAGATCACATTCTCTTTGCCATACGTCAGGTATGCGGCCCTTAAGGAAGCGGCTATCGAAATCGGTGCGACCCTCCGCTATGAGACCACGGTCGGAGCGGCACTCCCTATCCTTGAATCCATTTCACGCAGCGTGCACAGCGGTGACGAGATCCTCCGCATAGAGGCTGTGCTGAGCGGGACACTGAACTATATCTTCAGCAATTATGCAGGAGGAGAGGGCGGCACTTTTGCAGAAGTGGTCAAGAGGGCCCAGGACGCAGGATATACCGAGCCGGACCCTCGTCTGGACCTCAGCGGACGCGACGTCCTCCGAAAGCTTCTCATACTCTCACGTGAGGCAGGTATCCCGCTTGACGAAAAGGATGTCGAGCAGACTCCTATCCTCGGACCGGAATTCTTCGAGGGAGATGTGGAAGAGTTCTACCGGAAACTGGCTGAGAATGAGGAGACATTTGCCGCACGCTATCGTGAGGCGGCCGACAAGGGCTTGAAACAGAGGTTTGTGGCTACGCTTGTAAAGGATGAGGACGCTCCTCTCGGATACCGTGCCTGCATCGGTCTTGAAGCTGTGGCACCGGAGCATCCTTTGTTCAGTCTGAGCGGAACAGACAACTGCGCGATCATCCGGACCGACTTCTATCCTTCACCTCTCGTGGTGCAGGGTGCGGGAGCCGGGGCATACCAGACAGCATCCGGTGTATTAAACGATATAATAATGTAATTGTCATTTCGGCCGGAGTGGAGAAATCCGTAAACATTATGTATAAGTCGTATTATATTTGGTAACGATATAAATGATTACACTAACTGTCATTCTGAGCGTCAGCGAAGAATCTTTATTATAAAGATGCTTCACTTCGTTCAGCATAACAGTGAATGGATGATTTCTGAAGTGCAAACAGATATATCATTACCTTATATTTATATAATATCAGAACGACACGACATTATATGTAGGATTTACAAATGATATTGAAAGAAGAATAAAAGAACATAAAAGTGGTTTGACAAAAGGGTTTACACAAAGATATAATTGTGATAAACTTGTGTATTTCGAAACATATTCAGATGTAAACCA
>JAFUQW010000053.1 GCA_017472115.1 Bacteroidales bacterium
CGAGGATTTCTTTTCGCTGATATCCAACACAGCCGGAGGCTATTCCTTCTATAAAGACGCCAAATTCAGAAGAATAACACGCTACCGCTACAATAATGTCCCTATGGACAACGGCGGAAGGTATTTCTACATCAATGACGGAGGTACTGTGTGGTCTCCCGGGTGGAAGCCATGCAAGACCCCTCTGGACTTCTACGAATGCCGTCATGGAATGAGTTATACGAGGATTACCGGTGCCAAGGACGGCATCGAGGCTTCGGTGCTTTTCTTCGTACCGCTCGGAGTATGGGGCGAGGTGCAGAAAGTTACGCTTCGCAACACTTCAGGAGCCGTGCGAAGGTTCAAGCTCTATTCTTTCGCGGAATGGTGTCTGTGGAATGCCGCGACCGACATGGAGAATTTCCAGCGCAACTTCTCTACAGGAGAGGTGGAGGTAGATGGTTCCGTCATCTATCACAAGACAGAATATAAGGAGAGACGCAATCACTATGCATTCTACAGTGTGAATGCCCCGGTCGATGGTTTCGATACCGACAGGGAGACATTCATAGGACTGTACAATGAATTCCGTGACCCGCAGAATGTACTTGCCGGCGTGTCGGGCAACAGCATCGCACACGGATGGAGCCCGGTCGCTTCCCACAGGATCGACGTGGAACTGGCTCCGGGAGAAAGCAGGGACTATGTATTCCTTCTCGGATATGTGGAAAATGCTCAGGAAGAAAAATTCGTATCAGAGGCTGAACCGGGACTTCTTCATAGCGGAAGTTCTCCGATAATCAACAAGGCGAAGGCCCGTGCCATGATTTCTTCGTTAGATTCAACTGAGAAGGTTGACGCTGCATTCGCTCAGCTCAAGGCATATTGGGATAATCTGTTAGACATCTTCACCGTGCACAGCAGCGAGGAAAAGATGGACCGCATGGTCAACATCTGGAACCAGTACCAGTGCATGGTTACGTTCAACATGTCGCGTTCGGCATCGTTCTTCGAGAGCGGAATAGGTCGCGGAATGGGATTCCGTGACTCCAACCAGGATCTCGTCGGCTTCGTACATCAGATTCCGGAGCGTGCACGAGAAAGGATCATCGACATAGCATCGACACAGTTCCCTGACGGAGGATGCTACCACCAGTACCAGCCGCTTACCAAGAGGGGCAACAACGACATCGGAGGAGGATTCAACGACGATCCTATGTGGCTGATATTCGGCACCATAGCATATATCAAGGAGACAGGCGACTTCGGCATTCTCGACGAGCCTGTACCTTTCGACAACGAGCCGGGATCGGAGGTCTCCCTGATGGAGCATCTGCGCATATCGTTTGACCATGTAGTGAACAATCTCGGTCCGCACATGCTTCCGCTGATAGGCCGCGCAGACTGGAACGACTGCCTCAACCTCAACTGCTTCTCATGGGATCCGAACGAGTCTTTCCAGACGACTGAGAACAAGACGGAAGGATCGAAGGCAGAATCGCTCATGATCGCAGGACTCTTTGTCGTATGCGGACGCGATTATGTGGAGCTTTGCCGCAAAATGGGACTCGAGCAGGAAGCGTCACGCGCAGCTGGCCTGGTTGAGGATATGGTCGAGGCCGTGAAGAAGCATGGATGGGACGGGGAATGGTACCTCCGCGCATACGACTATTTCGGACGCAAGGTCGGCTCGCACGAAAACGAGGAAGGTCAGATATTCATAGAGTCGCAGGGATGGTGCTCGATGGCCGGTATCGGACTCGAGGAGGGCATGGTGCGGAAGGCCCTTGACTCCGTGAAGGAACGACTAGACTGCGAGCATGGCATCGTCCTCAACAATCCGGCTTTCACAAAATATTTCGTGGAATATGGAGAAATATCTTCATACCCTGCGGGATACAAGGAGAATGCGGGAATCTTCTGCCACAACAACCCGTGGGTGATCATCGGCGAGACCGTTCTCGGGCGCGGAGATATGGCCTGGGACTATTACAGGAAGATATGTCCGTCATATACTGAAGAGCGCAGCGCCCTGCATAAGGTGGAGCCATACGTTTACTCACAGATGATAGCAGGAAAGGATGCGGCACGTCCTGGCGAAGCCAAGAACAGCTGGCTTACCGGCACAGCAGCCTGGAACTGGTACGCCATAACACAGTTCATCCTCGGAATCAAGCCTGCATACGATGGACTGGAGATAGATCCGTGCATATGCTCGAAGTGGAAAGAATATACGGTACGCAGAAAGTTCCGCGGATCGGTTTACAATATCACGGTCCTGAATCCTGACGGAGTCTGCAAGGGCGTGCGAAGCATGACGATGGACGGTGCCGAAGTGGAAGGCAACACCGTTCCTCATGCTCCGGGCGAGCACAATGTGGTTGTAACACTCGGATAACCATCATAGGATTTCCCCTCGGGCAGGAATTTTGCAGGATAGTGAGGATTTGCTAAATTTGCGGTCCGCCTGCCGTAATCATGACCCGTTTTTTCAGACATATCATAGCAGTCGTTGCAGCAATCGCGTTCCTCACCGGATGGACGCAAGATTGTCATGCAGACAAACGCAGAAAGGCTCAAAAGACAGATAAGACTGTTACGGTAAAGGAGGCAAGGCCGGAGAAGGATTCCAGGAATTTCCTGCCGTATTTTGTAGAAGGTACGGACACCATATATTATGACAGCATAACTGCATCTAAGGTGTATTCAAGACTTCCGAAACAGAAAGGCAAGGAATGGAGGAAATATTACAGGCTGGTACATAATTTCAGCAAGGCCTATCCTTATGCCCTCGTGGCAAAGAAATTAGTGGAAGAGGCCGACAGCACCATCGCAGCCGACAATCTGAAGGGAGTGAAGAGAGACAGGTATGTCAATCAGGTCCAGGAGGAGCTTTTCGATGTATTCGAAGGACAGATGCGAAAACTTACCGTCAGCCAGGGAGCGCTCATCATGAAATTGGTTGACAGAGAAGTAGGCAAATCATCATACAATATAATCAAGGGCTACAAGAGCGGTATGGCAGCCGGATTCTGGCAGGGCATAGCGAAAATCTTTGGATCAGACCTCAAGAAGCCGTATGATCCGGAAGGAGATGACGCACTTACAGAAGAACTTGTCGAAATATGGGAAGCCGGCGATTTCCAGGCATTCTATTTCTCCCTGTTCTGGCAGGACCCGCCCGAAATGCCTATTCCTGAAAAGTATCTGTAACGGAGAACACCTTATCGCCATCGAAGCAGATGTATGGTGAAGCATTTATCCAGTCCTTGAGAATCATGAATCCAGCACCGCTCGGAAGAGTAAGATCGACGGCAGTGTGATAGTGTCCGAAGATGAAGCAGTCAACATCGTGGGTTCTTTCGTATTCCGTGGCAAACCGATACAGAGGTTCCTGCTCATTCCTGAACACATATTCCTCGTTATGCGAAAGGCGGCTGTGACGCGACCATGTGTTACCGAGACGGAAGGCAAACCACGGGTGAATGGTACTGAACATGACCTGGAGAGGACGGCAATGAAAGATGCCTCGTATGATCCTGTATCCGAGAGGGACCGGACCGAGACCGTCACCATGTCCCAGACAGAATTTCTTTCCGGAGATTTCCACAAGCGCAGGCTGAACAAGCCTTTTCATGCCTAACTCCTCAAAATAGCTGTATGACCATATGTCATGATTTCCGACAAAGAAAAACACATTTATTCCACGGTCTATAAGCTTCTGTATTGCAGCAAACGCCCGTATGTATCCTTTCGGCACAACATCACGATACTCGTACCAGAAGTCCCATATGTCGCCGAGAAAATACACAGCTTCCGTATCCTCCGGCAATGAGCTGAGAAAATCCGCAAAACGGCGTTCCCTGTCCGCAGGATCGCCTACCTGCAGACCTAAATGGACATCCGACACGAAGTATGTTTTCATACTGAAGCCTATTACGCAAAAATGAAGATTGCGGCAGCCGCGATAAGGCAGTAGAGGGCGAACCAGCTGAGCTTCGCCTTCTTCACGAGAGCTACCATAGCCTTACATGCGAAAAGTCCGGAAAGGAAGGCCGAAACGAATCCTAATACAAGCGGGAGCACCCCTACCGATGATGCGCCGAATTCACCGCCCACAACTTCAAGGAAGGTCTCGCCGAGAATAGGCACAAGGACCATCAGGAAGGAGAACTGAGCCATTACTTCCCTCTTCACTCCGCATATGAGTCCCGTCGAGATGGTGGTGCCGGAACGTGAGAGTCCCGGAACGACTGCGAACGCCTGACCAAGACCTATCGCAAATGCCTGCCAGTAGGAAATGCCGTTTCTATATTCATTTGCAGGAAAGATCGATTTCATTCCCGGTCTTGAAGCGTAATCCGAGAAGAAGAGAAGGACGGCAGTGACTATGAGGGCGAATCCCACGACCATGATGGAACCGAAAAGCGAC
This sequence comes from Bacteroidales bacterium, assembly GCA_017472115.1. The sequence continues at coordinate 4,412 of JAFUQW010000053.1, forward strand.
TCCACCTGATCCTTGAAGAAAAGGCCGACCACCATGACCGGAATCATGGACACGACTATCTTGAGAAGATAATCCGTCTGGTCGTTGCACTCAAGCACACGCTTTCCATCCTCTCCCTTGACCACCTTAAGACCCTTGAGTCCGCAGAAGAATCCCTTGAGAATATCCCATATCTGCTTACGGAATACCACAATCGTACTGAGCACCGTGGCTGCATGTACCATGGTGGTGAACAGAAGGTCGTCGGTCGTCTCGACTCCGAGAAGAACCTTGCCTATTTCAAGATGTCCGCTGCTGCTCACGGGAAGAAACTCCGTCAGACCCTGTATAAGTCCGAGGAGGACAGCCTCAAACCATTCCATATGTTATTTCTCTTTTTTGTCCTTGAACACACCCATTATGGCCACTATCTCGATGATTATTCCGAGAATTATGACTATCGGAGCCGCCACGAGACGGCGGAAATCAAACATCGCATAATTGAACACTTCCGGATCGTCACTTCCTCCTCCTATCATCAGGATATAGCCGGACACCATGACCAGAAGTCCCACAAGAAGGTATTTCAACCCCTTTGGGGTCATTGCCATTTTTTCGTTGTTTTCCATATCTTAATAATATAATTCATCTTTCTTGAGACCGACAAGCTTGTTCACCACAAGCCATGTGCTGACAAGACAGATGAGAATTCCACATACCAGGACTATTCCCATGACCACAAGCAGGAGGTCCATGCGGAATATCCTGAAAAGCTGCTCAAACTCATTCCTCATGACGAAGAGCATGACCACGAGCACTATATTGGCTATCATGGCCGAGAATATACCCTGAAAAGCGGACTGCACAAGGAAAGGGGCACGGATGAAGGACTTGGTGGCACCGACCAGCTTCATCGTATGGATCGTAAATCTGCGTGCAAATACATTCAGCCTGACCGTATTGTTGATCAGCACAAAAGAGATGAACAGCAGAAGTCCGATGAACACCGCTATGACTAAAGATATTCTGTTGAGATTGGCATTCAAGGCATCGACAAGAGACTGCTGATAGACCACCTCATCGACAAGTCCGGAAGCGGCTATTTCGTTCCTTACGACTTCAAGACTGTCTGCAGAGACATATTCCGCCTTCAGGGTCACATCTACCGACACCGGGATGGGAGATGTCTCGAACACATCCAGGAAATCCTCACCCAGCTGATCTGCAAGTTCCCTCTGACCCTGCTCACGGGAAACGAATACGGTATTCTTGATATAGCGTTCCTTCTCAAGTCCTTCCCTGAATTCAAGAGCATCTTCATCGGATACATTCTGCTTCATCAGCACGGAAATCTGCATATTCTCCTTGAAATAATCAGATACTCCCTTGGCATTGACAAGCAGCATGCTTGCCACTCCCACCAGCAAAAGCACCAGACTGATGCTGATGACTGATGAAAGGTAGGCGTTGGCTATCCTGCGACGCATTAACTTATTGTCAGTTCTACTCATACCTCAAAATCCAATCAACCGCCAAAGATAGCTAATTTCAAAAATATTTTGTACCTTTGTAAAGATTTTGTCATTAAAATTAACCATTATGGGTGAATCGGTCAAAAGAGTTCTGTTCGTAAATTCGGAGATACTCCCATATCTTCCGGAATCCGAAATCGCAAACATCGGAAGGTATCTTCCTCAGGGCATCCAGGAAAGGAAGAAGGAAATAAGGTCCTTCATGCCTCGCTACGGCTGTATCAACGAAAGGAAGAACCAGCTCCACGAAGTAATCCGCCTCTCCGGCATGAACATCGTCATCAACGACGTTGACAGGCCTCTTGTGATCAAGGTTGCTTCCATTTCTGCCGCAAGAATGCAGGTCTATTTCATAGACAACGAGGACTACTTCCACAGAAAAAGCGTTTACAAGGACGAGAACGGGGAATTCTTTGCAGACAACGGCGAAAGGGCCATCTTCTTTGCTCGCGGTGTGCTCGAGACCGTAAAGAAGCTCAGATGGGCTCCTGACATCATCCATTGCCAGGGATGGATATCACAGGTACTTCCTCTTTATCTGAAGAAAGCATATATTGACGATCCTATCTTCTCCAACAGCAAGGTCGTACTCTCTCTATACAATGATGCTCCTGAAGTGTTCCCTGAAGATTTCAAGGACATGATGCTTTTCGGGAACATCACAGAAAAGGATGTAGAACTGATTTCCGAGCCGACTGGCATAAATCTTGCGAAACTCGCCGCGTCCTGGTCGGACGGAATAATACTCGGAGCCAAAGACGTTCCGCAGGAAATATCCGACTTCTGCACTAAAGCAGGACTGCCGGTTCTGCCATATAAGGCGGAATCCATTCAGGACGGTTCATATATAGAGGATTACAATAGTTTTTACGATAATTTATAATGAATCTCAACATCATCGGCAGAACAGGCCGCATTGCGGTTATCGGTGCGATACTGCTAAGCTCTGCGTCATGCATATATATCAACGAGGAACTTGGAGAAAACCTCATTCCTACAGATCAGTTATGGGATGTATTCAACCCTGATGCGGTTGACATAAAAGACATCAGACTGCAGATGTCTGACAGTCTTTCCGGCTATAACACCTCACGGTTCACTTTCGGAGCCATCAGTGACGGAGAACTCGGATCGAGCATGAAAAGTACGAGTTTCACACTCGTACCTCTTGCTGACGAACTGGACTTCGGAGAAGATACAAAGCTGAGACAATTCCATTTCACTGCCGTAAGGGACACTCTTTCCATGGCTTTTGACAATCAGGAGCGTATTCTGCAGAATGTCTATGTCACAGAACTCAAGAAACCTCTGGATTCCACGGTCCTCTACACAGGATCGTTCATGGACCCTAAGATAAGGGAAGAATTCCTTGACCTTGACAACAGGATCACTGAGGGAATACCTGTATATAACGGAGGCGATTCGCTTTCTTTCGATTTCAGCGAAGCCTATGCCTTGGAATTCATCGAGAGACTCAAGACCGTTCCGCTCGACAGTATGAACCTGTATCTTGAAAAGGTACCTGGCATATATATTTCAACAGACACACCGGCAGGTCCCGGAGGACGAATAAACATGTTCAATCTCCCGATCAGGACAAGTTCAGGATACGTTACAGGCAACTATGCGGAATTGAAATTCACAGCAAGGTACGACCATTCGGAAGAGCCTGTTGACACTTCTTTCCTCTTCTATTTCGGACCGGCGGATTTCCGTAGCGAAGACAATGTCAAGAACGGCACATTCCCGACCCAGTTCGCTTTCAACACCAGCGAACACGAAAGTGTCGGAATCTATGGAGGAGAAGGAGTGAAGGCCACTGACAAGATCTATGTAGAGGGAGGCAGCGGCGTCAAGCCTGTGGTGAAGGCTCTCGAGATCAAGAGAATAGTAGAGGAAGAGCTGGCAAAGGCCGGAATCAAGGATTTTTCACAGGTGGTGATCAACAAGGCTACCATAATCCTTCCATATGATGTCAACGGCAATTACGAACTGCTTGACAAATATCCTCAGATCCTGAGCCCTACCGTAAGACTCAGAAGCAGCGAAGGAAATTATATTTCCTATGCAGGACTTACAGACTCGAGCATTTCCACTGAGAATCAGGGCGACATCAACAGATCGCTGAACATGTATTCTCCTGACATAAGCCACCACGTGCAGGAAATCCTCAAATTAGACAGAAACGATGCAGACTTCGAGAAGGATATCGAGAACTTCGACATCTGGTTCCTCATAATGGCCACAGAAATCGAGGAAAGCAACACAGACGACAGTGCCCTCAACAGTCTTTACAACAATCTCGCTTACAGTTCATACTATGGCAACATGATGTATGATCCATACGGATACGGCTATGGCTACGGAAGCAACTATTACAACTACATGGCCATGGCGGCCTATGCAAGCGGATATTATTCCGACAGCGAAGCAGAGACCACGGTAGAACTCGACAAGGACAGATTCTACAATTGTACGCTCAACGGACCGGAGTCAGCCGGTGCCAGACCACAGCTGAAGTTCACCTTCTCAGCACCAAAGACTGCTGAATAAGGAACAATACATACAATGACAAAGGGCCGGTCTTTTCAGACCAGCCCTTTTTGTATTTCAGACAAAATTATTTTGCGTTTACCTTGTCCTCAATGTACTTGATAGCGTCGCCTACAGTTGCGATCTTGTCACCGGCGTCATCATCAGGAATCTCGATATCGAACTTCTTCTCGAAATCCATGATAAGCTCTACGATGTCAAGTGAATCAGCACCAAGATCGTTAGTGAAGCTTGCTGTTTCAGTAACTTCAGAAGCATCTACGCCGAGTTTCTCAACGATGATTGCC
>JAFUQW010000054.1 GCA_017472115.1 Bacteroidales bacterium
AAGGGTTACATGCACGCCAAGACCATGACTATTGATGACAGCCTTGTGACGATCGGCTCTACAAACATAGACTTCAGAGGTTTCGAGCAGGACTTCGAGATCAATGCCTTCATGTATGATGAAAGTATGGCGAGACAACAGCGGGATATATTTCTCGAAGACCTGAAGGATGCAGAACTGATAGATCCGCTCGAATGGGACAAGCGTCCTTTTATCGACAAAGCAAAGGAGTCCGTAGCCAGAATATTCTCTCAGGTCTTATAGGTATGTACTCCTTTTAGGAACAGAGGTGCTCTATCAGTATTTTGATACCTATTGCTATAAGTATGACTCCTCCTGCGATTTCTGCTTTGGATTTAGGTCTTGCTCCGAAATGGTTGCCTATCTTGAGTCCTGCAGCGGAGAATGCGGATACGATGATTCCTATGATAATGACCGCCCACCAGATGTTGACTTCAAAGAAAGACAATGAGACTCCTATGGCAAACACGTCCAGGCTTGTGGCTAAGGAGGTTATAAGCATTGTCCTGGTCGAGAAGTCAGCGCCGGATGCTTCAGGTTTATGCTTCAAGGAATCATATATCATCTTGACTCCCAAAGCAACGAGCATATAGAATGCTACCCAATGGTCGAATTTTTCTACGGCAGCAGCGAGTGAGTGTCCTATATAATAGCCGAAGAGTGTCATCAGGATATGGAAGATTCCGAACCATGATGCTATGTTTGTATAATGTGCCGGCTGAAGTTTTCCTACGCTAAGTCCTTTGGCTATGGCAACGGCAAAGGCGTCCATCGAGACGCCTATTGCCAGAAGTATTATATCGAATGTATTCACTATCTCTCTTTTGCTATAGTTTCGCAAGTGATAAATTATTGACATATTGAAGGTTGGTGAGACTTGCGAAACTCTTACCCACCGCACTTTCTATTTCTACGTTACCCTCCTCCTAAATCCTCCTCCTCGGGAGGAGGACTTACTTTCGACCTAAAGGTCTCGAAAACATGGTACTTTCGCACTTGCGAAAGTTCAGTCCTTATTACGTGTAAACAGTTTGAACAATTCACTCAAGGCAAGTACACCGAATGAGAGGCCGATTACCGTCCACCACTGTCCTGATGTCATAGGAGCAAGTTTGAAGAGCGACTGCATTCCCGGTACAAGGAGGACAAGCAATGTGAGGGCGGTCACGAACACTATCGTCAGCCATAGCCATCTGTTGGTGAACATCTTATGGGTGAACCAGTTGTGTCCGGATCTGATGCTGAAGATGATTGTGAACTGACAGAACACCATCACTGCAAATGTCATAGTCCTTGCGACATCAACCGAAGTCTTCATTCCTATCATATAGGCTGCAAGAGTGGTGAGACCTATTATCAATGACTGTATGATGACTCTTGTCGTGAAATGCTTTGTGAATATTCCCTGGTTCGGGTCTATAGGTTTGCGTTTCATTATGTCCTTGTCTGCATGGTCGACGCTCAAGGCAAGAGAAGGCAGCGAGTCTCCTACAAGGTTGATGAAAAGCAACTGAATCGGAAGGAGCGGCATATCCAGGTTTGCAAGTACTGCAATAAGGAGAATTACGATTTCGCCAAGATTGGTCGAGATCATGAACTGGATCGACTTCATCAGATTGTCATATATCCTTCGTCCTTCACGCACAGAGGATACGATTGTCGCAAAATTGTCATCAGTCAGAACGACATCGGCAGCCTCCTTTGCCACATCCGTTCCCGTGATTCCCATCGCAACACCGATGTCGGCGAGTTTCAATGCCGGTGCATCATTCACTCCGTCACCTGTCATCGCCACGACATTGCCACGGCTCTGAAAAGCATTGACTATACGGACTTTATGTTCCGGTGCAACACGTGCGAAGACTGCCACATTGCCGGCCATCTGCTTCAGCTGATCATCAGTCAGCAGTTCGACATCCGTACCTGTCAGTACGCAGTCTCCTGTGGTGATGATTCCAAGACTCTTCGCTATGGCAGTCGCTGTAATCTTGTGGTCTCCCGTTATCATCACAGGCTTTATACCTGCTTCCTTGCATCTGCGTACAGCTTCCTTTGCTTCTTCACGAGGCGGGTCGATCATACCGACCATTCCGAGGAAGATGAAATCATTCTCGACTGTGGCTGGAGTGAATGTGACAGGCAGGATAGAAATGGTCTTGTATCCTACAGCAAGGACACGAAGAGCTTGAGATGCCATTTCCATGTTTGCCTTGTGAATATTCTCGATATCCTTTTCTGTGAGTGGCCTGATGGCAGTTCCGTCATTTATCCTGGTGCAGTTTGCCAGAAGTTCGTCGAGTCCGCCTTTGACAGCGACAAGGAAGTCGTCATCATTATTCTGATGGATGGTTGTCATCAGTTTTCTTTCGGAATCGAACGGAATCTCAGCGATTCGCGGCAGGGCTTTTTTGAGAGTGTTCTTATTTATTGAGTATTTGAGTCCTGCATCGATCAATGCTGTTTCTGTAGGATCTCCTATGGCCGCACCATCCGAACCAAGGACAGCATCATTTGCAAGCACAGACATCTTCATGAGTTCATTGATTACCGGACTATCTGCCGTTGTGTCAGAAAGATTTCCTGCAGCATAGATCTGGGTCACAGTCATCTTGTTCTGTGTCAATGTGCCTGTCTTGTCTGAACATATCACAGTCGTGCTTCCAAGGGTTTCCACGGAAGGAAGATTGCGGACAATGGCATTCTGCTTTGCAAGTCTCTGGACGCCAAGGGCCAGCACGACAGTAGAGACTGCAGGAAGTCCCTCAGGAATGGCAGCGACAGCGAGACTGACGGCGGTCATAAACATCTCCATCAGATTTCTTCCGTAACACAGGCCGATCACCATAATGACGACGCAGACAACGAGGCAGATTATAGCCAGAGTCTTTCCGAGTTTGTCGAGCCTTATCTGCATCGGGGTACGGATGTCTGGAACTGACTGGATCATCGAAGCGATCTTTCCCACTTCTGTCTTATTACCGATTGCTGTGACCACTCCCTTACCGTGTCCGTATGTCACGCTGCAGGAACTGTAAGCCATATTTATACGGTCTCCAATTGGAGCGTCTTCCGGAAGAACTGCATCAGCATCCTTTTCCACAGGTACGGATTCGCCCGTTAGGGCAGCCTCCTGAATCTTCAGATTTACAGACTCTATAAGACGTAAGTCAGCCGGAACATTGTCTCCGGTCTCTATGACTACGATATCTCCGACAACCAACTCCCTTGATTCGATGATTTTAGTCTCCCCGTCGCGTATCACTTTACAATGAGGAGCAGAAAGTTTCTCCAGCGCATCCAGAGACTTCTCCGCCTTAGCCTCCTGAAATACGCCTATGATGGCATTCGCTATGAGGATTACAAGAATGATCAGTGCGTCTGTGATGCCTTCACCATTCATATATCCAGTGATACCGGATATGATTGCGGCGAATATCAGCACGATGATCATGAAACTTTTGAACTGGCTGATGAACTTCTGCCAGAGGGTCGTGTGCTTTGTCTTCTCGAATTCATTGAATCCGTCCCGTGCCTGTCTTGCTCCGGCCTCACCGGAAGACAGTCCTTTGACCGGATCTGTCAGGAATGTCCTGCAGGCTTCAGTGACCGTCAGTCGATGTGATTTCTTTTCCATTTTTCTTATCGTTTATTCTCGGAGGACAAAATTATTGCCTTGCAGCACAAGAATTGTTACATTTATCGGACTAAATATTTATGAAACTTCGCATTATGGGAAATCAAGAGGAAATTTTTCGCATAGATATCGAAGAAAGAATGAAAGATTTCGGGGCTTCAGGTATGCTGTTGAGCCTGAATCTGCCGGATATTGTGGAAAGGGATATGAAGAATTTCTATATCATAGGCGGTATGGTGATATGCCTTTGCCGGAGATACGGAGGTTCTCTCTATATAGATGGCAAAGAATATAGGCTGAGTGATAACTGTCTTGCTATTCTGCCTGAAAAGCATCTGATAAGATTTACCGAATCCATCAAGGTTGAGACAATACAATTCGTTGCAGTAACGACAGACTATATATTGAATATGCCGTCACCGATAGATACGAGCATATTCAGTTACTCAAGGTATATTCCTGTGATGCAGATCTCAGACAGCAAGTTCGATGACTTCCAGA